>JBBQXZ010000173.1:0-9975 GCA_038209145.1 Cytophagales bacterium
CAACTTGCAAGGAGGAGAACCAATAAAACCAAATTGATTTTTACGATATTTTTTACTTGTAAATAATGTGCAATAAAAAACGAAGCAACAAACCCAATTCCCCCAAAAAGAACGCCATATCCCACCACAATTGCACCGCCTACCAAGCCTTTGTTTTTTCCGGCGTCTATAGCTGCTGCAAAATACAATCCGAGAACGAAGCAGACCAAAAGTATTAAAATATAAAATCCTATTCGGGCGGGTTTGAAGAAGCTTTTCATTGATTGGATTTTTAGGTGTGAGACATGAAATTTTAAGCGGATAAATTATAGGTTATCAACAGTTTTCCATCTTTTTTCCAACGTATCCATTCTTTTCCTTTTACGGTATTGTAATCGTTTTGGGCAACAATGATTCTACTTTTGAAAAAATAACCAAAAGCATTGTCATGACCAAAATATTCTTTTGATGCATCCTTATACTTCTTTTATTGTCGTCAAAGTTTCGCCCTGTTTCACTTCAATAGTGAATTCCGCACCTTTGGCAGAACTGTTATAAACGCCTTGCTCAGCCATACTCACTGCGTATTTTCCAGGGTTTAGGATGAATTTAAGCGTTTCTTTATAGGCTGGTTTTCCAAAAATCTCTTTTCCCGTTGCTGCCTCCTTAATCTTTATCAATACGTCGAAGGGTTTTCCGCCTGAGGTGGCACCCAGATTTGCAATGCCGGTTTTAAAATCGTGGGTTACTTCGGTCACCTCACCGCTGCCAACAGTAACATTTTCCATGATGTGGCTTGATTGCAACCCATTCACATCTCTTGCAATTAACTCTACATTGTAGGTGCCAGCATCAACTTCAAAAGTTTTTTTTTTCGGTATAGGCTCGGCCACCAATTACAATTTGGCTTTTTGGGGTTTTTATGCTAATCTGGCTGTCCCACAATTTACCGTTTTTAGTAACGCTAATATTCAGTTTTGCCCCGTCAAGGCTGACGGTCAAATAGGCAGTTTTATCATTAAATGTTTGAACATTTGTTACTTTAACTGGCGTAATGGAACTTCTAATGTGTTGCCATACTTCCAATTCATACGTGGCTTGAGGAAGATATAAATTGGTAGTATCAGATTAAGTGCGCCCCATATCCGCTTTGTTTTTGGTGCCATCGGCGTACGCTTGCACATCTGCATCAATGGGTTTGCCGTCTTTTGATACATATACACCCAAATTTCCTTTGGGTTTGTCCACCGTTTGTGAGGCTACTTCGTTCATTGCATCGCCCAAACTGCTGGCATCGGCGGCATCGTAATAATTGCCATCACCTGCTTTGGCGGCACATTCAAGCTGTTTGGTTTCCCCAGCTTTTAAACCGAAGTCCACTATGTGCAACTTAAAGTCAATACCTTCTTTTTTGGCGGCCACTACAACATCGCAGATATTGCCATCGCATGATTCTATGCCGCATTTATCAAAAAAATTAGAAAGAAAATAATTTATACTTTAAAAAACCCCAAATAAGCATCGCATGAAAATCAAAATAGAGGTCATAATTTAGCTACATATATTTTATCAAAAAAAACCCGATTTAAAACTATTTACCTTTCAATAAGGGCTTATATTTTATTAAATGGACTTACATAGAGCAACAATTTACCTTTTTTGGTAAACTAAACATTATATAATCAGTGTTTTAGACAGAATAAATAGTATGTAGTTAAATGCTGACCTCTATCAAAAATCGGTTAATCAAAAAATAAAAAAATAAGACTATAAATCAGAATTTAGTACATCGTATAAAGATTTGGAATCCAGGTAGGAATTGATGCGTTTTTGTAGAAAGAAATTTTCATCAAATAACAGCATAAGGGGGGGAGCGAAGGTATTATTTTCCCCGTTGAATAAAATGGTTAGTTCATGAAGTGGGGATCTACTCGTTTTCAACTGTTTATTTGAAAATACCCTTCCATCGAAAAATACATCCCCAGGAAATTCCGCATCGAATTTTACAGCGTAATAATTTTCCGACAGCTGCCCGAAAATAGTTGGCTTGGTAAATATCTCTGCCTCCATTTTCCGGCAATAAGTACACCAATCTGTGTGAAAATACAAAAAGACGGGTTTTGGATTAACCTTCAAGGAATCCTCCAGCTGCCCAAAGTCCAACCAAAAGTCTGATTTAATATCCTGAGCAGGAGAATACCTGCTCAGGATAACCAAAAAAAATATCAAGTAAACTGACTTCATTATAGAAAATCACCGATTTTTATTCCCATGAAAAAGGTTCTTGGTCTCAAGGGACCGTATACAAAATCCGCATCTCTTGTTGGTCCGGTACTAAAGTCTCTCTGGAAACTGTCAAATAGGTTCTGAACGCCTCCACTTAACTCCAAACTGAACTTATTTTTTAACTGCCATTTGTAAGCTAACCGTAAATTCATATCGAAGAATGAAGGTGTGTTGATCAACTCTATAAACGCTTCATCGTTGACTACCAAGGGTGCAACCATTGATCCTGTATACAATCCTGTTAGGTCCAACGTGAGTTTTTTATTCGGAGTCCAGTTTGTGGTTAAAAAGCCATAATTATTTGGAGTTCTGATAAATTCTGAAACAATTATAGCCGGAAATTCGGTAGAACCTTCCTCCGGCTCAAAAAGAACCTCGTCCTCGTCATACATTGCCCTTTGAATTGTTCCACCTAACTGGAATGACCAATATTTTGACGGAGAAACAGAATATTCCAAATTAACCCCTGAGACTGTTGCCCCGCTTCCGTTTCTTGTTTCCTCCAGAAATGCCCCGTTTGCTTGTTGTCCCAAATTAACTCTCTGAAATTGATTGTTTAGTTTGGTATAAAAACCCTCAATCAAAAAATTACTTTGAACCATCCCTGTATTATTCCCATAATTTAAGGAAGCGGTGTAGGCATCAGAAGTTTCCATTTCCAGATCATTGGATAAAATGACAAACTTTTGTTCACCATCAACTGAGGAAATATGCAAGTCTTCATCAAAAGCCTGAGGTGCCCTAAAACCTCTTGCATACCCTCCTCTCAACTGTGCTCCGGGCATCAATGCATATAATAAGGTAAACCTTGGACTCAAGACTCCGTTGTTGAAATCTACATTCCTATTGATATCTCCAATCTCATATATTCCATCGACTGATACTACATCGTATCTAGATCCCATAAATAGCGTCAATTTATCCGCAGCTTTCCATTCAAACTGTCCATAGAAGCCTACCGTATTGACTTTTTGATCAATTAATTTTTCATATCCGGCAATTTCATCTTTTACTGAGTTCCCTTGGAATTCGACCCCACCAACAAAAACATTTCTGCCCGCAAAGTTATGAGTGAATTGAGTTCCCAATACGCCGGCGAAGTCACTGGTAAGACCATATGCACTGGCTGCCGCTACGCTATCTTCCAAAGTCCGCTCACCACCAAGACCTCCATAAAAGCTTCTTCTTACACCGGAAAGAACGCTACCATAAGTAGTAACTTTCGATCTGCGGTCCTTGCTAAACTGATCGTAAGTTAATCCTACATTGACAATATTATGGTCCAGTTGCTCCGCAATATCTGCAAAATGTGGTGGCAATTCCAATTGATCCCCGCCCCTTCGGAATTCATCTATGGCGTTCAAATCCAAGGTCAGTTTGCTCAGTTCTGTTGGCTTATAAAAAACCTTAGCCCCAAAAGTGATGTTATTTAATTGAACCATTTCGGTGAATCCATCACCGTCGGCATCAAAACCACCTCTGTCTCTACGCATACCATAAAAAGTTACACCACTGTTAAGATCTTCACTTACTACAGACCCGTTAAAATTAAGGGTATTGTCTGGAATATCTCCTCTTAACAATCCAAAATTAGACCCAATTTGCCAGGTATTTTCTACAGGTTCTTTGGTAATAATGTTGACTGTTCCGGCAATGGCGTTGGAACCAAAAAGAGCAGAACCCCCACTTCTAACCACCTCCACCCGCTCAATCATGTTGGCAGGGATCATCTCCAAACCATAAACCCCTGTCAAGGTACTGAAAATAGGTCTACTGTTGACCAAAATCTGGGAGTAAGGACCTTCAAGGCCATTCATTCTTAATTGGGTAAAACCGCAATTCTGACAATTGGCCTCTACCCTAATCCCCGGTTGATAACTTAAGCCCTCTACCATGGAAACGGATTGGGTAGCATTTAGAACTTTTGCGCCGATGACAGAGACTACACTGGGGGCATCTTCTCTATTGAGTTCGTATCGGCTGCTACTCACCACAACTTCATTGAGCCCAATTCTGTCTTCATTCACCTCTTTTATGAATTCAGTGGTTTTACCCGCCTCAACAATTACATCAAATACGGAGGTGGCAAAACCTATTGCCCTGATCTGTAGCTTATATTTCCCTTCGGGAATATTTGCAATGTCGAATTTCCCATCGAAATCAGAGATTGCTCCAAAACCAAGGTTTTGAACCGTTATTGTCGCTTGTACCAGTGGTCCTTCTGCACTCGTCAATAGGCCTTGAATGTCACCTGTTTGCTGTGCCAACACGGGGCAGCTTATCAGGAAAAGAAAATATATAGAAAGTATGTAGTTTTTCATTTTATATAATAGAATAATATGAATTAAGAAAGTACCCTTAAACTTTTTAACAGTCAGGATAAAATAGGAACCTAAGTCATAGCGATTTACTTAGGCTTTATACCAATATTATAAGGGACACGGAAATTAGTATAGTAAGTATAATTGTCACATTAAATCCGGAGGTCCCCTTACATAATGAAGAAATTTAATATTACTTTCCTGAAAAAATAAAATGGCTGTGAAAAATGAACTTGATTTATTGCAAAATGGACTTAATTCAAAATCAAAAAATTCCAGTTCTACCGTGGGTGTATTGAAAATAAGATCGTAAAGCTCATATTCTTCATCGGAATGAGTATCCTTATTTTGATGATTTTCATTATCAATTTTTTGACTATATGGGTGGGCGTGTACAGAAACGAGATTCCCCTCAAACCAATGGGAATGGACAAAAAGTATATCGTTGTAAAGCGATAAAAAATGGATTAGCAAAATTATGCTTACACCAAATTTCCGATTAGGTGATAGTATGCTTTCCAATTTTATATTTGTAAATTTTCAAACTCAGTATCTATCATTTTATTTAAACAAAGATTATTTATAAACAAAAGGAAGGTATAATCTTTGGTTTCTAAGCAATTTGAAATTCCCCTACTCTAAATTAGCCTTAATCTAAAATTTTAATGCAACATAGTTGCATTAATTTTATAAAACAAACAAAATTCATGTTAATATTTAAAACTGCTTCATCATACAGAATCTTGACCTGGGAGGGAAAACTTACTTTCCCTCCCTGCCGAGGCTCCATACTGAAGAAATCGTCTAACAACTGAGCAGAATCCCATTCGGCTACATCTAACTTGCCGTCAATCGTCAATTTCTCAAAAGCTCTTTTCGCATAGATTTAGGGGGCTTTTACCGGCGGAAAAAAATTTTCGGTTGATTTGGAAAAGCTAAAATGAAGAGTCCAAAAGATTGAGAAAAAACCAGAAAACTCAGCTTCATTTTTGGGAAATCAGGTTAAAATAAGACCTGAAACGATTCACATCCACTTTTTCATCGTTCCATTCTTCTAAACAACCCTTTTTAGCAAGTACCAAACTTGCATCTTGGATGGCCACCCGGTACGCTTGATAAGCATAAAAATCTGTATCAGCCAGACTGTAGAGGTAATTCTGAATACCCATCAGCGGATTATACCAGTAGGAACTTTCGATAAAGTCATTGCGCTGCTGGAAGCCCGCTTCGATCTTTTCGCTTACTTCCTTCATGTGAAAAGCCACTTCCGCACGATAGACAGCACCTTTGGCAGCTTCTATTTTTGCTGAATCGGGCTGTGTAGCCAATTTCGTCTGCTCCATTTCCGGGAGTTTCACCCGAAGGGAATCCCACACAGCTTCAAAATCAGCTTCATAGATTTCTCCTTGATCTATCCGCTTGGCATCCAGAAAATCGACCAACATCGAATTGGGAAATTTTAAACTTGCTCCCTGCTGCACAGCTCCCGGAATGACCAGCCCAAAAACCACCCAAACCAAAACTAGTCCCATAGTCTGAGAAGTCTGCCCCAAGCGCAAAGAAATTATGGCTGAAATCACCCCAATCCAAAACCAAAGATAGACCATAGTAACTAAAGAGTAGGTCAATAACTGGTAAGGCACCTGTGTGAAGGCACCTGAAAGTAAGCCTGGAACTACAATTAACAAGATCACAATCAAGGAAGCTCCGAGACCGATGGCAGCAGTCCTTTTCCAGATCCAAGCATGATAATTATCACCCTGTATCTGAACCAACGGTGCCATATTCACATCCTCCTCGTATCCGCCAATGGGGTAGCAGAGTACAATCAATAACAGTGGCAACAAAAAAATCATACAAAAGGTGAGGTCTAATGCCCCAAAGGCAATCCGTTCGGGATTGCTGATTTCGGCAGATAAATCTGAATCATAGCCAGAGGTATAAAAAGTGAGTCGCTTATAGAATCCGTATTGCTCTGCCTGACCAATCGCCAGGGACATCATGGGAGATGGTGTTTTAAGTCTATACACAATGCTGTTCCACATTCCATAAAATGGCATGCTTAAGTCCACCCAAGGTCTGCTTTCCACTTTTGTGCCGCCAGATTCGAGGATTTTTTCATAGACAGATCTTTCAGCAAGGTAGTCTGACTCCACTTCAGCTAAGGTTTCCAATTGCTTTTCCCGAAGGGAAATCCCATTGGAAATAGAATAGATTGATGCTAAAACAAATAGAAGGACTGCAAAATATTGAAAAGGGGTCCGTCGAAACTGAATCCATTCCCATTTTAAAGTTTGAATAAAACTCATAGCTGAAAACGAATTGATTTTATTAAAAAGAAACAGCCAACAACCCAACCCAACAGGATTGCGACATCAGGCCATGTGGCACCAAGTAACTCATCCATCGAACGGTTTTGATAGGAGAAGTCTTGCATGGAGCGAAAAAAATCCTGGTCTATCTCCCATTCCCAATCACCGGTCTTGCTTCCTCCGAAGGCATGCTTGTCATTCAATGATTTGATAAATTGTCTGCGGTAATCCTCCACCTTGAGCAGGAAATCAATATGGCTTTTCTGATCTGTTCCACTAAGCCCCATGCTTAGGCTTTGAAGACTTTGGAGCGGATTGGGAATAGAACTGGCTTGTGCAAAAGTTTTTTGCCGATCCATCACTTGGTACAGATTCCCGAAGTGCTTGTCCCAAACTTTGTTTCCAAAATCCTCATCCGTCTGCATCAAAATCCCGTCAAAATTAATCGGGAGTTCTTCCACGCTGGCCACTTGGTATTGCCTTAAAACAGAATCTTTAATCGCCTCGATTTTGTCATCTTCAGCGTTGTGACCATCCACCCCTGCCGAGCGGTCTTCTTTCATCTGAGCCGAAAATTCACTTCTCGTAGGGAGTTCGTAGAATTGCTCAGCGAGGTTTCCGGTGATTCTGGGCAAGAAAACTCCCCAAATAATCCAAACAGCCATCATGATACTGAGAGCTGTCCCTGTTTTGCGAAAGTTGGCACTGAGGTAGGCCGTCAGACTACAGATGATATAATAGAAGGCTGAATAGCCCAAAAACAGTAAAAGCATGCGCAGGAATGTCCCACTATCCAGCGCAGTAGTGTCCATTAAAACCTGTACAAGCAGGCTGATCCCCAAAAAAACTGTGCCTGCAAGCCAATAGAAAATAATCTTTCCTGAGATGATGCCCTGATAATCTCCGCCTTGAATAATCAGCAGACGAACGCGATCAGATTCCCGCTCCTGACGCACCGTAGAAAATACCATGAAAATCAAGAATAATGGGACGATAAGCTGCAAGATCAAGGAAGGGCGAAGTTTGCCAAAACGGCTAGCCATCACAGACTGGCTGGCTTCGCTATATTGGGTGTCATTTTGGTTGTGGCCTTCGAGATAGATTGTCTTTCCGACCACCCCGTTTACACCTTCATCAAACCCGGTCAGCGAACTGCTCGGCTTGAACAAGTAGGTGCCATAATGCGCCGCGCCATGAGGGTTTCCCGCACCCTGATTGTCCCATTGCTCCCGAATATGTGCAGATGCTTCTTGTTCTAAAATAGACAGACTTTTCGTTTCCTGAATGCCAAGATAGGAGCTGAGGGCTAGCATAGCAGCTAAAGAAATTCCCAAAAATAGAAACCAACGATTGCGGGCGACTATCCGCCATTCATTCAAAAGTATCGTTTTCATAATGTTTGGCTTACAGTCTCCAAATAGATTTCTTCCAGCTCATTTGCGGTGACGGAATCCGCTTGGATCGTTTGGAGCAAAGTACCTTGATACAAAATCCCGATTCGATGTGCAGTTTCTTTGACTCTAAAGAGATCATGTGATGCCATCAGGATTGTACTTCCCTCATCGGCTAGTTTTCTGATCAGTTGGGACAGCTCTTTGCTCGCCACAGGGTCAAGGCCGCTGGCAGGCTCATCCATCAGGATGACGGAGGCCTTTTTTGCATAGGCAATTGCAATCCCAACTTTCTGTCGCATCCCCTTGGAGTAGCTTCCAGTATGCTTGGAAAAGGCTCCTTTTTGAAGTCCGCAGTCCGATAAATAGCGTTCGAGTTCGGTGTTGGATAGGTTGGTCCCAGCCAACTGAGAAAAATAATTCAGGTTTTCAACACCCGATAAATGCGGGTAGAGATTGACGTTTTCCGGGATGTAGGCTATGCTTTTTCTTGCTTCGGATGATTCACGGAATGGGTCTACCCCTTTGACTAGAATCTGCCCCAAATCTGGTTTTAGGAAGCCTAATAGGAGATTGATTGTGGTTGTTTTTCCCGCCCCGTTTGGTCCGAGTAAGGCAAAAATCTCTCCCTCAGGGAGCTCTAGCGAGAGGCTATTGAGCGCTAGATTTTCCTTAAAGGATTTGCTGACTTGCTGAAGTGAAATCATATATATGCAATAGTGTTGCATAAATTTAGCTTTTTCTTTCGAAAGCCAATATAAATCTTGTATTTATTTTATTACGATCATCCGCAATCACACCAGTTAGGATGATCATATTTTTCTTAAAAGGAAATCCCAAATTTGACTTAAACGTAAGCAAACGCCCAACCCCATCTATTTTTTTTGCTGATGGCGGCGGACCTTTGCCTTTATGAAACAAGAAACAACTACCTCCCCCAGGGATTACTATTATTCCCTTTATGAAGAATGGAAAGCCATCCGACGAGCAGCTTGAATACCAGATTCTTGACCGGACAAGCTTCAAGATTTTTTCCGGACTGAAAAAAAGTGACAGCGTGCCTGACAGCAGGACTTACTGGCATTTCAGGGAGTAGTTGATATCGTCAGGTTCGATCGAATCCCTTTTTGCCGCCTTCAATGCCCAGCTGGACAGGTCTGGGGTTTTCGCCAATGAGGGGAAGATGGTGAATGCCAGCTTTGTGAATGTTCCAAAACAACGTAATACCAAAGAGGAGAACAAACAGATTAAAGAGGGAAAACTTCCTTCCGGTTGGGATAAGACCCCCAACAAACTTGCACAGAAGGACACAGATGCCCGATGGACAAAAAAGAACAACGTTAGTTTTTACGGATATAAAAACCATGTAAAAGCCGATATAAAGACGAAGCTAATCTGCAAATATGTGGTAACCAATGCTTCTGTGCATGATTCACAGTTGGTTGACCAACTACTGGACAAAACAGATGAAGGTCAAGAATTTTATGCGGACAGTGCTTACGCCAGGGAACCCTTGGAACAGGTTTACACTAAAAAGAAGGTGGCAAGCAAAGTAAATGAAAAAGGCTATAAAAAAAGACCCCTCACCGAAGAACAAAAAAGCAACAACCGAGAAAAATCTAAAGTGAGGGCAAGGGTAGAACATATATTCGGTTTTGTGGAAAACAGCATGAATGGTTCTTACAT
>JBBQXZ010000174.1:0-9865 GCA_038209145.1 Cytophagales bacterium
TGTTTTAATATGGCCCTAAGTTTTCAGATTGCAGGAGAGGGATTCACTGCGGATGAATTAAATACCGTGGCTACCGTTTCTCTGGATAAGCAGGGAGAAGGCTTCGCTATTACCGGTATTGTCCTGGATCTAAAGGGAAAAGTAAGTGGCATGGAAGAGGAGCAGTTTACAAAATTGGCCAATGTGGCCAAGGAAAACTGTCCCATCAGCAAAGCACTTAAGGCAGTCCCCCTTACCCTGAATATTACTTTCTCATCTTAATCGATAGGGGAGCTGCATATAAACCTGCCTGGGTAGTACCTGGCAGGTTTTTTTTTGATTTTTTTATTTTCGGCCTTACCTGCCCTAAATGGATGTCTGGGAATTTTGGGAGGAATATGCCATTTTTGGCTTAATAGACCCAGTTTTTAGGTACACCTCTATTAAAGGCACTATTAGGTCTTCTGCTTTCATTTAAATCATTTCTTTGTTGGAGACAATTTGAATAATAATATATTTGTCGGATGTTTAAATTTTAAAACTTTCTTTAATAGTCAATATGGAACAAGTATTTCTTTATCTGGTCCCTGTTTTGGGGATAATTGGCCTTCTGGTGATGGCTGTAAAATCCGCTTGGGTAAGCAAACAGCCTACAGGAGAAGAAAATATGGTGGAGTTGGCAGGATACATATCCAAAGGAGCCATGTCTTTTTTGAAAGCAGAATGGAAAGTAATGTTTTATTTTGTAGTCATAGCCGCCATTATTTTGGGATGGTCGGGTACTTTGTTGGAGCATTCCAGTCCCGTGATCGCTATCGCTTTCTTGATAGGTGCAGTTTCTTCCGCTTTTGCCGGGTACCTGGGCATGAAGATAGCCACCAAGGCCAATGTAAGAACCACCCAAGCTGCCAAGACAAGTTTGAAAAACGCCCTTAATGTGTCCTTTACGGGAGGTACAGTAATGGGCTTGGGTGTTGCCGGGTTGGCAGTACTTGGCATGGGATCTTTGTTTATCGTGTTTTATTATATGTTTGTCACCTCCAAAGGCGGAGATGTCAATGGAACTGAAATGATCACCGCACTGGAAGTTTTGGCGGGATTTTCCCTTGGGGCTGAATCGATCGCTCTTTTTGCCCGTGTAGGTGGGGGTATTTATACCAAGGCAGCCGATGTGGGAGCCGACTTGGTAGGGAAAGTAGAAGCTGGAATCCCCGAGGACGATGTCCGCAACCCGGCGACAATTGCCGATAATGTGGGTGACAACGTGGGTGACGTAGCGGGCATGGGTGCGGATTTGTTCGGATCATATGTGGCTACCATTTTGGCGTCCATGGTACTGGGCAGGGAGATTATTTCCGATGACAATCTTGGGGGTATCGCTCCTATTTTACTTCCTTTGGTGATTGCTGGTATGGGATTGATTTTTTCGATTTTTGGTACCTTTTTCGTGAAAATTGCCGACGATAACGGAAGTGTTCAAAATGCATTGAATAAGGGGAATTGGATATCCATGCTGATGACTGTTGCCGCTTCCTATTTCTTGATAGATTACATGTTGCCTGAGGGGGAATTGGTCATGATGCGGGATCAGACGGTGGTATTCACCAAAATGGGTGTTTTTGGAGCTGTTTTTATTGGCTTGATTGTCGGTGCCCTGATGAGTATCATTACGGAGTATTATACCGCAATGGGACGAAGACCAGTAAATTCCATCATCAAGCAATCCTCTACAGGACATGCGACGAACATCATCGGCGGCTTGGCTGTAGGCATGGAATCGACAGTTTTACCCATATTGGTTCTTGTCGGCGGGATTTTTACATCTTATATGGCTGCCGGTCTTTACGGGGTAGCGATTGCCGCTGCCGGGATGATGGCCACCACGGCCATGCAACTGGCCATTGATGCTTTTGGACCGATTGCCGACAATGCCGGCGGAATAGCCGAGATGGCAGGATTGCCCAAAGAAGTCCGGGAAAGAACGGATATTTTGGATGCGGTGGGGAATACCACGGCTGCTTCCGGAAAAGGGTTTGCCATTGCTTCGGCGGCACTTACCGCCCTGGCTTTATTTGCAGCTTACGTAGGTATTGCGGGTATTAATTCCATAGACATTTACAAAGCGGACGTTTTGTGCGGGCTTTTTGTGGGAGCCATGATTCCATTTATATTTTCCTCCTTGGCCATTGCGGCTGTAGGAAGGGCCGCAATGGATATGGTGAATGAGGTAAGAAGGCAATTCAAGGAAATTCCGGGCATCATGGAATACAAGAACAAGCCGGATTATGAGAAGTGCGTGGAAATTTCCACCAAGGCATCCATCCGCGAGATGGTTGCGCCTGGCGCCATCGCACTTTTATCCCCCATTGTAGTTGGGTTTTTGTTTGGTCACGAAGTATTGGGAGGCATGCTTGCAGGCGTGACGGTATCCGGAGTACTTATGGGGATTTTCCAAAACAATGCCGGCGGTGCTTGGGACAACGCCAAAAAATCCTTCGAGAAAGGGGTAGAAATCAATGGGGAGATGTATTACAAGGGATCTGAGCCACACAAGGCATCCGTTACAGGTGATACCGTGGGTGATCCATTCAAGGATACTTCAGGTCCATCCATGAATATCCTGATAAAGTTGACTTCGATTGTCTCCATTGTGATTGCCCCCTTTATTCCAGGGGTTAGCCCTTTGGGGATTGCTACCGCTCCAGCAACCACTCCCGTGGAAAAAACTGTTCATTTAACCCCTGAGCAGGCCAAGACCGTAGAAGTACTTGAAGTAAATTAACCACACCTTTATACAAGATTACTCGTAAAGGGAGGCTGCCAAGGATATTTTGGCAGCCTTTTTCGTTTTTGAAGTAAATCCGCCTGATGCATCGAAAGTTCGTCAAAGCCTGTCCCGATTGAATTGGGAAGAGCTCAAGGCACAAGGAAATAGGCCACTTAGAAGACTTAGGCATACCCTTCTTACATTGAGTTCGAAAAGTGAAGCAAGGCGGCTTATATTATCCGAAAGACCCAAGATAATTCCGCAGTAGAAATTGGAATACATATTTCGGATTATAGGTATACTTCATTTTTAGATGTATCATAAGTATATATTTGGAAATAAAATCTTTCCTATTGGTTTTTATGTTGTTTAATTACCTTTTAGTCTGTATATTTCTGTATAAACAATTTTATTACAATAGGATATTTTAATTTATTATTTCAATACCTTGCTATTCGATTTTGAGTGATTTTTAAACCCTAGAAAACATAATTTATTTATTTTTTATTTCAAATTACTTTGATACTTAACGGGGGCAAACTAAGTTTACATCATTCGTTTAAGAAACAGGCTTACAGGAAGCGGTTTCAAAATGTAAATTTATTATTCAATCAAAACGATAAGTACATGAAAAAAGGCCATACCAAATTTTTGGTAGTATGTATGCTTTGCTTGTGTTCTGTACCCCATCTTTGGGGACAGGACCTAAGTGTGGCAGGAAAGGTAACCTCCCAGGACGATGGGAGTCCCCTTCCGGGAGTAAGTGTATTGGTTCAGGGTACCACCACAGGCACCGTGACAGACCTCGATGGTATGTTTTCCATTAATGTGCCTGTGGGTAACACCGTCTTGGAGTTCAGTTATATTGGGTTTAAACGACAGTCGGTGCAGCTCAGGGAAAGGAGCACCGTAAATGTCGCTTTGATTCCCGATATTTCCCAGTTGTCGGAAGTAGTTGTGACGGCATTCGGGATTGAGCAGGAGAAAAAATCGCTTGTATCCGCAACCCAGGAAGTAAAAGGCAGGGAACTGTTTCTATCCCGTGAACCAAACATGGTGGATGCCCTAAATGCGAAAGTTGCCGGTGTCCAGGTCACCCGGCAGGGAGGTTCCGCCGGTGCCGCATCTAGTATTATCATCCGGGGAATGTCCTCCATATCCGGAGAAAACCAGCCCCTTTTTGTCATAGACGGGGTGCCTATTGACAACAGCTTCAGATCCTCCTCCAGGTCGGCAAGTGTCGATGTACCCAACCGAGCCATCGATATCAACCCAAACGACATCGAATCCATCAACGTGTTAAAGGGGCCGGCCGCAACAGCACTATATGGTTTACAGGCAGGCAGTGGTGCCATAATCATTACCACTAAAAAAGGTTCCAGATCTGAGACCCAAAATGTGGCGATAAATTTCTCCTCCAATTTGTCGGTAGACCGGATCATGAATAATTTTCCCGGACAGATGACCTATGCCCAGGGGGACCGCGGGCTTCATACAAGAGGTACTTTTGGCCATTTTGGCCCACCCTTAAATACATTGAGGTTTGACGGATCTACGAATGCCTTGGATAATCCCCGGGGAAATTTGGTGGATATGAATAATCCGTCGGCCATACAAAGTGAGGTGATGATCCCTGTAAACAATCAAGACAGGTTTTATCAGGATGGAATTACCATGGATAATAACATCAGTATTTCCGCGGGGAATAAACACAGTTCCTTTTTCCTTTCCGCAGGGGACTACAGCCAATCCGGAATTATTCCGGAAAATCAATATAACAGGAGAACCTTCCGGGTGACTGCCGAAACTTCCGTTAATGACAAGTTCAAAATCACGGGTTCTGCGTTTTATGCCCACAGTACCAGCTCCCGGTTTGGGCGTGGCGACAACTTTGCGGACGTGGTGCAAGGCACCATCCGGACTCCACCCAGCTTTGACAACGCTGCGGGATTTACCTTAGCCAATGGGGCACAGCGCGCTTTCAGGAACAACTCTCCGGACAACCCTTTTTGGACGGTAAACAACAATCCCTTTACGGACGAAGTCAACCGTATATTGGGTTATATTCAGGCCAACTATGATGTCACACCTTGGTTGAACATCATGTATCGCCTGGGTACCGACGTAGCCTCGGACAAGCGTAAGCAACAATGGGCAGTGGGTAGTTTTGGCGGTGATGCCCTACCAGGGGGCAGGGTTCAGCAAGACACCTACAATGATCGGATATTGAATTCGGATTTGGTCATTACGGCCAAAAAAGAAGTCGGCGATTTTAATTTGAACTGGTTGGTTGGCAACAATTATTTTTCCAGAAACAACGAGCGGCAGTATTATGACGGAAGGAACCTGGCGATTCCCGGTCTATATAATATTTCCAATGTACAAAGTAACTTGGTGCAGATCCAGAACCTAAATCAGAAAAAGACAGCAGCCGTATTCTCCAGGGTTTCGGTCGATTATAAAAATTACCTGTTTCTGGAGTTGAATGGACGGCAGGAATGGACTTCAACCTTGCTTCCACCGAACAACAGCTTTTTTTACGGCTCTGTGGGAAGCGGATTCGTCTTTTCGGAGGCCTTCGATTTGGATGAAGGGTTTTTCAGTTTCGGAAAATTGCGGGCGTCTTATTCCGAAGCAGGAAGAGACACCGATCCTTATAGAGAC
The DNA here is from genome assembly GCA_038209145.1 of Cytophagales bacterium. Taxonomy (GTDB): domain Bacteria; phylum Bacteroidota; class Bacteroidia; order Cytophagales; family Cyclobacteriaceae; genus Lunatibacter. The sequence goes on from JBBQXZ010000174.1 coordinate 5,411, forward strand.
CGAACCTACTACGGTAGGGCAACCGTATCCGGAGCATGGGGTGGGGGATTGGTATTTCCGCTTCCCAGCAATGTAGGAGCTGTAGCCCTTTCCAGTAGTGCCGGAAATGCCAGCCTTAGACCGGAACGGAACAAAACTTGGGAATTGGGTGGTGAGTTCAGGTTCTTCGAAAACCGACTTGGATTTGACGTTACCTATTACCGCGAGCGTAACATTGATCAAATTATTGGGGTGTCCGTACCTGGAAGTACCGGGTTTGACACCCAGTTTATCAATGCGGGAACAATTGAAAACAAAGGTTGGGAAATTGTGGCCAATGTCTCTCCCGTGACTGGAAGAGAACTTAATTGGGATATGTTGTTCAATTTTTCCAGAAACAGAAACATCGTACTTGATTTGCCGGTAGAACGGATTGCGTTGGGAGGATTTGGTAATTTGAGACCTTCCCTGATAGAAGGAGAACCTTATGGGGTCTTTTATGGCACCGGATTTCAACGGGATGGCCAAGGGAATGTAGTCATCGGCGCCAATGGCTACCCATTGCAAGCCCAGCCATCTGCTGAAAATCCTTCGGGAGATGTTCGGTTGGGAGATCCTACACCTGACTTTTTATTGGGCATACGGAACAACCTGAGCTACAAAAACTTCCTGCTGACTTTCCTCTGGGACATACGGGCAGGCGGAGATGTGGCCAATGTGACGGGCAATTGGATGCGGGCACAAGGGGCAGCCGAATCAACCACCGATCGGGGTAGCCTCGTGGTCTTCCGAGGGGTAATGGCTGATGGTACACCGAATACTACGCAAGTATTAATAGATGATGTCAATTACTACAACGCCAATACCGGAAACCGCAATAATGCCGAGCGATTCATAGAAGACGGATCTTGGGTCAGGTTGCGTGATGTGACACTTTCCTATTCATTTCCAAACGCGCTGGCAAACCGGCTAAAAATGAAAAGTCTGACTTTAAGTGCTTTTGGCAGAAATTTGTTGCTGTTTACCGGTTATTCCGGCGTGGATCCGGAGACCAACTTGTATGGTCCAAACAGTTCCCTGGGTGTGGATGCCTTCGGTACGCCTACGACACGCAGTGCGGGCTTGAGTTTGACTGCGGGTTTTTAAGATGTATCCCCTAAAAAAAAAGAACATGAAATTACAAACAAATATAGCAAGCACCTTTCTTGCATTCACTGCTTTGTTTTGGGTAACTTCCTGTGAATTGCAGGAAGCAAACGAAAATCCCAATGCAGTATCGGAAGTAAATGTCAATGTTTTGTTGCCTGCAACGCAAGCCAACATGACCTGGGCGATAGCCGATTTCGCCTCCCAGTCTGCCAGTTCCCTCGTCCAATATATGACCGGAACCCTAAACGTACAGTTTAATATCTCGACCTATGACTACCTTCCGGCCAATTTCCAGACCACCTGGAACAATCATTATTATGCCGGCGCGATGACAGACATCAAGACAATCATCGATTTGTCCAGTGAACCTGGAGGATCTGCACACTACCGGGGTGTAGCCAAAATCCAAATGGCGATACTTTTGGGCTACTTAGTTGATTTGTGGGGTGATGTGCCTTTTTCACAGGCCTTGGATTTGGAAGGATTTCCCCAGCCATCCTATGATTCCGGTGCTGATCTGTATCAGGAGGTTTTCCGGATGCTGAATGAAGGAATTGCTGATTTATCGGGAGAAAGCTCCTTTTCTCCAGCGCAAAACGACCTTGTTTTCCCAGCAGCCAATGAGACAGCTTGGAGAGCCAACTCCAGGCCAAGATGGATCAAAACTGCCAATGCATTTAAAGCGAGATTTCACAATCATCTGAGCAAAGTAGACGCAACAGGCTCCGCACAGCAAGCACTTCAGGCCATTCAAGCGGGAACCTTCGTCAGCAATGCTGAGGAAATGAAAGTTTCTTTTGGCAACACCCCGGATGCAGCCGGCCCCTGGTTTGGCTTTCTCTTGGGAACCTTTGGACAAAATAACATTTCTGTAACCCAAGAATTTATCGACCTTTTAAAAGACAGGGTGCAACCCGGCGTGGATGATCCCCGATTGGAATTTTACGTCAGTAGAAACAGCAACGGCGTCTATGTGGGAACGCCTAATGGAGGTACTACCGTCACCAACCGGTCAATTTTGGGGCCCTATGTAAACGCTGCGCAGGCACCTACCAACATCATCACTTATGTGGAAGTGAAATTTATCGAAGCTGAGGCAAACCTCCGGCTGGGACAATTTGACGCAGCCGCAGCCGCATTCAACGCGGCTGTAAAAGCGTCCCTGCTGCGTGTAACTGGAGCGGGAAATGCCACCTACGAGGCGAAATATGCGAGCGAGACGGGTTCCTCCATCCAGGTTGCCGGGTTGGAAAAAATCTTTACCGAGAAATACATTGCTTTGTTTTTACAGACAGAAGCTTGGATGGATTGGCGAAGAAGCATTCCCGCAGGTGCTCCGGCCACCGCTTCCGGCATCCCCAACTTAGAACCCGCGCCCGGGAATTTGACAGATGGAGCATTTCCACGCCGCTTTCTGTATCCTCCTTCCGAATTGGACAACAATTCCGCCAATATTCCGGAAACCTCCCGGTTGGCAAAGGTTTTCTGGGACTTATAATACGCACTTAGACGCAAATCAACATGAAAAAACATTGCTATATTTTCAGTTTTCTGTTATTCCTTGGGCTTTCGGGGTGTTTCTCCGAATATGACGAGGGATATGACTTGGTGGGTAGGGTAGCTACCATTCCCGTTCTTACCCTTTCCCAGACAAGAGCCGCACCAGGAGTGGCTGTAACGGTTAATTTCAGGTATTATTCCGAACATGAGCCCGTGTCAGAATTGCGGCTTGTACAGATTGTCAACGGTGAGCGGTCTACGGTGTCCACAAAATCTATTTCCGGCCACAACCTAAGGGATTCGTATGAAGACAGCTTCTCTTATATCGTTCCCTCGCTTAGCCCTACTACGGTTGCGCTGAGGGTGGAGGTGGTTACTGCCAATTCCCTTGCGAATGGAAGGCAGGCGAATTTGACAGTAACGGCAGAAAATTAAATCCTAAAAAAGGAAGGGCGTTAAGCGCTTCCTTTTTACTTTTATGCCATAATTTCTTTTTTCGATATTTATTAATAACGGTCTTTTTGCTTATCTTGAACATATGATCCTTCCCCTGTCTAAAGCCGGTCCTCAGATCCGGAATTGTGTTTTGTTCATCCTTTTTCTATTTATCCTTGCGGCTTGCCCGAGGAATGGCTTCAGCCAGCAAAAAAAGAAACTGAAAAGCAAAATCATTTGTCTGGATCCCGGTCACGGGGGCACCGCAGACACCGATCAATATCGGGTAGGTCCCACCGGGGAGCGGGAAGAGTGGATCAACCTGCGGGTAGCTTTGTACTTGAAAAAAATGCTTGAAAAGGAGGGTGCTACCGTCCTGATGACCCGGGAAGTCGATGAACAAGTTGCCTTGGCAGAGAGGGCCGAATTGGCAGTCAAAGGAGACGCGGACGTATTTATCTCCATCCACCATAACGCCACGGCGGACCGCGATGTTAATTTCCCCATTTTGTATTTTCACGGCAGTGCCATGGAAAACGAGGCCAGTGTTTTGCTGGGAAAACTGATCGCCAAAGAATTCAGAGAAGACCTTTTTGATTCGGAGGGTCCGGTAAGCTTGGTGTCGGATTTTGCGATTTTCCCGGCTGCGGGAGCACAGGTTTTAAAGGGCACCTATGGGATTCCGGCCATCCTTGCAGAAGCGTCTTTTTTCTCCAACGAAGCCGAAGAGGCGCGGCTGAAAAAGAAAATGTATAATAAAAAAGAAGCAAAAGCGTATTTAAATGCCTTAATGGTATTTTTTGATCAAGAAGAAATTCCTCCGATCCGTGAAAAATCCCATCCATTGACCCTTCCTCCTTTTCGGGTATTTCAGGAGGCGGAACGCATGAAACCGGAAGCTAAGTTGTGGAAGGAAAACTTCCTGAAAGGCAAAGAATTGGTTGATGGCGGGGATGAAGCTTCCTTGGTCAAAGCACTGGAATATTTGGATCTTTCTGTCAGGTCGTTTGCTGATTCCTATGTGGCCCGGGAGGCCCATGAACTTAGGGCCAAAGTGCTTCGGCTACAGGGCAAAGAAGCCGATGCTGACAGGGAAGACCTTCGGGTAGCGGCCTTTTATGTACCCTTCCCCTAATGTTAGGGATAAACAAGCTAAAATTTCTTTTCAGTCAAAGTGTTTTTCCAGTTGGACCATTACTCGTTGCAATAAAGTGATGGATTGGGAGATTTTCTCCGGCAGCTCTTCAGATTCGGGATTTTTTTCAGCCAGTTCTTCTACCTTTCGGATCAGCTGGCTGAGTTCGGTCACACGGAAATTGTCCACACTGGGTTTCAGCTGGTGGGCCAGGTTTTTGATTTGGGGGATGTCGTTTTCAGCCACGGCTTTTACCA
>JBBQXZ010000175.1:0-9859 GCA_038209145.1 Cytophagales bacterium
CCCCAAGGGGTTTATGCTGGAAAGTCTGTAACGGTGGGGTTGCGGTTTCTAGATGGCGTATAAAAGATACCCGAAGCAGTTATAGGCTAGAGAATTTGGGTGACCACCATCACCCCCTTTGGAAAGTCAGGCTTTCTAGAAGATAGAATTGAAATGAGATTTAAGAGCTCCGTAGGAGCGACTGATTTAGTAATCATGTGATTCACACCATGGATGTGTACCCAACATCCGCCCATAAGTGCCTTAGGCACGGACGATAAAAAGGGATATTTGATCAGCGTCGGGGTTATCTGTAAAGAACAGGTGGATAAAGCTTACCCTATGCGTAATGGAAGAAACAACTGATCATGCAGCAGTAAGTATCGCCGTCCCTATGGGACTTTGCAAATACTATTCTTATCTGGCCCCCCAGTTGAAACTGGGGGCTATTATTATGTCAGTCGTTCTTAACGGCACTTTGTGATTGATTTTTGAATTATCCTTTTTATCCTTTGCCTTGACTGATTACGTAGGGTTCAGCGGGTTATCGGTTTAAATCCAACAAACATCAATTTATCCTCATTTGGGTTGTTATCCGGATGATTTAGGGAGATATAAAGCTTCCCTTTGTATGGAAATAAACTACGGGTATAATAGGTATTGACTGGTAAATCCAATTCGCCTACCTTCTCGAGGCTTTCATCCAAGATAATAACGGAGGGGATTTTATTGTTCCAATCCCGTTGGTTACCATCAGCATCCAAAAACCCGACACCCCTGTAGGCTATCCGATAAAGGAATTTGCCAACCGGATCATAGATGATGTCCCTATAGGAATCCGCTTCAACGTAGTAGGCTTCGTCTCTATTTGGCTCAGGTCTTTCCCAGGGAAGTGCATCCCCAAAATACGTGCTTCCCGCATTTCTCTGAGAAAGTTCGTCCGTTTCAATGTCAAAATATAACAGGTCATTGTAAAAGGGAAGACTGATAGCGAGGTATTTATTTCCTACAAGGGCATGTGAGCTATGGCTGAAACGGGCTCCATAGACCAACTTGGAAAAAAATTCAGGTAATGGGAATACATGCTGATAGGTGGGGCTATCCTTTTTCACCTTTAAAAACATAGTTCCGGACCAGATGCCCGGCAAAAAATAATCCGTATCAACCTTGGTACTAATCAAAAAATGTTGTCCATCAGGATAAGCAATCAAGGGTATTTGGCCATAATACATCGGCACATATTCGCCATCCGGCCGATCCACCATTGTTTTGTAGGTCGCCTGTACATTTCCCAAGAAGTCTACCAAATAGGCTGCTCTACGATAAGACCCCGCCACCAATAAGGTAGAATCAGGGTAAAGGTGGAAGGCTCTCAAGGAAGCTATTGGGTACATCTCTTCGTCTTCTATATGTATAGAAAAGTAGTGGTCAGAATCCTCCAGACCATAAAATTCCACCTCGTTGGTCTTTTCGTTGACCATAGCCAAATAGGCTTCTCCACCCACTTCTACTGCTTGGATATACCGACTATAAATATCCGTTTTTTCACTGATGGGAATGATTAGCGTATCTGTTGGCACCAGAGTAAACCGGTCGGAATAATCCCTCGGCCTTGAATCCAAATTTTCAGATTGAGATTCAGTCCTGCACCCGAGTAAACAGAAGCTGCAAAGAGAGAAAGCAAAGAAGAGTTGTTTCATAAAAAGAATTTTAAAAAATAAATTTAACTAAAAAATTAATATGAAAAAATAAATATCTTTTTTTTATCAGCCATCACCTACTCCCATACTAATTATACATTTGTGAAAGTATTTTCCAACAAAAATGCCAAACTAATAAAATTTCATTTGGCTTTAATTCGGGAATAAAAACATGCTACCTCACGCTTTATTCTTCAAAAACCGTTTGCCTCAGAATTTATATCTGAGCGAAAAAGTATTGGGAACGGCACCTCCTTTGGGGGGTACTTCAAACTTATAACCAGCAGGATTTGATAGAGGATCATATGTCTCTTCTAATCTTACAAATCCAACTAACTGATGCTTTACTAATACTAGTTTGGCCAATAGCCGAACACTACCTTAAAGGAGTGAACTGAATGCTTAGCTCAAGTTAAAGCAAATCCCTTAACCCAGTCCGCTGCTTGGGCCTCCGTTTTGAAGATTTTAAAAGGTACCGGTTGCTTCTGAAATGAAAATATCATATTCAATATGGCCCGAATGGCTGCATTTGGAATAAAATAGGCGGTACCTTCACAATAGTCCTGCATCAGTTTATTGTTTTCCTTCAGCCAATCCGCTTGCATTTTTTGATGGGAAAGCGCCGGAATCGTTGCCTTGGAAGCGTCAAAAATAATGGCGAGTTTTTTTTTGTGGCGGTAACACGCTTTTGTTTGATCCAGATATGTCTGGAAATTTTGATCGTTGCTCTTATTGCCCGTAAAAGTGATACGAACTAGGGGAAAGGAGGATTCATCAATGATTGCGTAGCTGTCCATAAATCAGAAACCGAATTTGTATGAAATAGTTATGAAATCCAGTGAAAGGTAACGTAAGAAAATCAAACAACTTTCTCCGTAATAAAGGCTTGCGGGGTATTGCATCCATTTAAGGTCCATCTCAACAAAAATGATCACTACTTGCTTGTGCTTAGACTCGTGAAGGATTCCTCAGACATCGCATCAATCCAGTTTTTGATCAGCTCCAATCCCTCTTTATGCACCCTAACCCGTCCGATTTCCGGCATAGCCGCGCCTACTTGATTAGTCCCCATCCTATAGGTCAGGATGGATTCATCAGCTTTGCCCGGCCAGATAGCATACTTGAAAGATCCGGCTCCAAACCCCGCCGCTACCGGTGTTTTGAACACCCCTAGTTTGGCAGGATCTCTTTCTTCATAACTCAAAAATAATCCCGAAGTACTTGCCGGACCTTCGGCACGATGGCAGTGTGCGCAGTTTATATCCAGGTAGGCCTTCGCCCTGAGGTCCAAAGGAGATGCAGTATCGTTATAATTGACCATGGTGGGGTATTCATGCAATTCCTTCAAGCCATCAATATATCCAGCTTCTTCCCAGGTTGTCAGTTGATTTTTAGCCCCGTCTTTGTACAGCAAATCATGGTTGAGGTACTTTGCTTTCACTCCCAACGGCACCATAATTTCTTCTTTATTGTGGCAGCTTTTACATTGGGCTTTGTTGGGAACAATGTAGTTTGCCAACTGCGCTTGACCTTGATTATCAATCCAATTTATCGGCAATTCGGCCCCTACTACTTTGTAAGTGGCATCCGTTTGATCGGCATTCCAGATATAGGGAAAAGCATCCCACACCCCGTTTCTCCTAATCATGAGCCTGGTTTCAATGACTCGGATATTTTCGGTAGGCTTCCTAAAATCAGCCGGATAATAGAAATTTTTGATAAGTATGGTCTTTTCCGGGAAATCGAAGGTACCCTCGATATCATCCTGAATGTTGGCACTTACCCCATCGGGCATCCAGATATACCGGGACTTGAAAGCATAATCGGTGAAGAGAGAAGAAACAGGTTCATATATCAGGACTCCATTGCCAGGGTCAAATTCTCTAATTTTATCCTTGAAAAAACCGTAATCGGAAAGATTTTTGAATGGCATCTCATCGAAATTAACCGTACTTATCTCCACATCCGGTGCTTCCCAATCTCCATACAAGATAGTTTGTACCGCTATTTCATTTTGATTCGGTGCGCTACATGCACTCATGACCACGAATACTAATAGCAGTCTATAAATAAAGCAATTATTCATTGGCTACATGGTTGAAATGGTACTTACATTGGTTTGTATTTCGCTTTCACATTCAAACGGTGTATAATCCTTGGAAGATTTGATATTATCTTCTCCTTCCCAGAGATCAAACAGGGTGAAATGGAGTTGAGCCATCTCCTCTTCCCGTATGCACACATTCATCGGATTGGTACTGATGTCCGGACTAAGACTTTTGTCCCAAAAACCGTCATAGATGATATCCTGTGTTTTACCTTTTCCATGGGCATTGTATACAGAGATCAACTGGCCGAATTCCTTGGTTAAATCAGGGAGTTTTAACGACCTCTTGTAATCATTGCCATGGATATAAATGTTAGAAGTGAAAGGGGACCAGTTTGGGGCCTCTGCGGGAAAACCCGTAATTTGATAGTTTGAAATGGCAATGCCTACGGTTTTGTTATCGTGGATGCGGTTATTAAAAATTTCCACATCCTTTGCTGCCAGCAGAATCAGTCCCGAACCGGGAGGAATTAAGGTCACGGTATTACCATTGGGTTCTTCATTCAGGGCCGTGGCAAAGTTCACGTGATTATTGGAAAGGATGTCATTGTCGTAAATTTTAGTTCCCCTGCCCTCAGCCTTCGGTAAACCAGGAAGGTTGAATACCAGGATACCACCGGTATTGTCTCTTGCTGTGTTGCCAAATACCTCGGCGTTGTCGGAATTTTCAATTTCAATACCCGCCACATTTCCAAAGACCAGGGAATTTTTAACGATGATATTTTCGGATTGACCTACATATATACCTGCATCTTTTGAATGGGATGCAATACATTCATCAATCATCACATTTTTACATTGCACGGGGTAAATGGCATAGGTTCCATTTTTTGACTTATCCCCATTTGTCCACGTGACATTGACCTTTCTAAAAGTGATGCCATCGCAATGTTGGCTTTTGATTCCGTCCCCGGGTGCATCTTCTATACTTAGGTCCTCTATTTTTATGTTTTGACCAACAAGTTTAACACCTTCTCCTCCTGTTCTCAATTCTCTGAAAGAAAGGACAGTCTCGGCCATTCCTGCCCCTCTTATAGTCACATTTTTTTTGTTGTCCAAGATCAGCTGGGTCTTTAGGTTATAAAAACCTGCGGGAATCTCAACGACATCACCGTCCTCCGCCAATATGAACGTCTCAATCAATCTTTCTATTTCTTCCTGGCTGGCCCGAGGCAGCCTACTCGAATCGAAAGACATCTCAGAGCTGGAACTTTGACAGCTATATAGAAAACTGCCTGAGAGCAATAATCCGAGTAGAATAACTGATGGATAAGTATTTTTCATCACTGTTGGTTATTAGTTGTTGCAAAAGTACCTGAAAATAGGATGAATATCAGTTGACAAATGTCAAAAAATCATCGTCCAGCCCTGATCCTACTCAAAGTTTCTATATTTATTCCCAAAAAAGAAGCGATCTGCCCAATAGAAGCCGTTTTAATGATTTGAGGTTTTTCGTTCATCAACTCGAAATAACGCTCTTTGGCGGTTTTGAATTTTGAAAAAATCAAATGCTCCTCCAGCTTGACATAGTACTCTTCCAAAAGTTGTCTGTAAATAGTTGCCCAAGCTGGCTCTCTGACAAAAAGTTCGTTGAGTTTTTCCTTGCTAAACTCCAGCAATATGGAATCTTCCAACGTCTCAATATTTTCATAGGTCGGTTTTTGTGTAATAAATCCCGACATGGAGGTGATAAATTCACCTGCAAGGCTAAAACTGATGGTAACATCCTTCACTTCCTTGTGGTAGAAGCTCCTTACCATGCCTTGTTCTATGAAAAACAATTTATTGCATACTTCCCCTTCCCTCACCAACAACTCTCCCTTACTGAAATTCTTCAAAATCGCTATATCCAAAAACAAGTCAGTGGTATTCCCATCCAGACCATAAAATTGTTCGAAAATCTTCACCAACATATTGAGTTCTTTTCGCATGCTGTAGTACTTTTAAGTTTGGTCGAAAGTTATAAATTTTTATGCATCGACAATTCAGGTATCATTGTACAAATCAATGTATTAAAATTTTTGGTAAAAAAACAAAAGTCATTGGATTTGTAATTAATCTATCATTAAATTTAGATTACATAAATAATGTCTAAACAATTAAAATTATGGATCAGGAAGAAAAAACACAGCTTGTACAAATGAGACTTAGGCCTAAGACAATTGAGAGAATTGATAAACTAAGCAAGAACTCAGGTATCGTTAACCGTACCCAGCTAGTTTCCACCGCAATTGAAGTGACTGAGGCATTATCGGAATACATTCGTGCTGGAGGGAAAATATATATTGAAAAAAAAGACGGGACAAAAGAGCGTCTTAACATTAATGGCATCTAAAATTGGAAAACAAAGATCGAATTTTAATATGAGGAAAAGAACCACCACTTTCTTCCCATCCAGAACCGACCATTACGACAACTAAAACCTCGGTAAATGATTATGATATTTTTCGGTTGGCAAAATGGATACTGGCAGTTGCCGCTTCAGTTTATATTTTATTTGGGCTTATACGAGTTTATTATTCTGGACATGAATTTAATATAGATGGCAAAACTGTGATTTCCAACGAAGGGATAATTGAGGTATGGGAGTACACCAAGGTTTTTTTAAAATCAATTATTTCGCTTATTTTGGGTTTGTACTTTGGAGCCAAAGCTGAATCAAGCAAAAAGTGATGAATGAAATTGCATGTTTTTCCATTTCAACATTTAGCTCCAACGCTAGAATTATCAGTTCAAGCGGATTACCTCTATCCCAACCGAATCCACCAAGTATTGCCCAACTTCCTTCTGCCCCTGGATATTCCTTACCACATCCATCCCTGAAGTCACTTTCCCAAAAGCAGCAAAACCCTGCCCATCCGGATTTCGCTTTCCTCCGAAATCCAATGCTGGCTGGTCGCCGATGCAGATAAAGAAATTGCTCTGTGCGGAATGGGGTTCGGCACGTGCCATAGAAAGGATTCCGTCTGTATGGCTCAATCCGGTCATTTCGGTAGTTTCCAACGAAATAGGAGGCAGCAATAATTCTTCAAGAACATTTCCGCCTTGGATCACTTCAATTTTTATTTCCCGGTCGGCTTCATTTTCAGGGGTACAAACCCGAAAGAAACTGGAACCCGTATAAGCTTCCTGATTTATATAGGCCAGAAAATTCTTGACTGTCAACGGAGCTTTTTCAGGGTATAATTCCACTTCGATATTTCCAAGTTCAGTGGAAATCAGGCAATGTATCGTTTCTTCCTTGCAGGAAAACAGGCAAATAAATAGGGCCAAAAAGAGAAATGGGTGCTTTTTCATCTTGTTGAAGGTTTACTGTAATAGGGTTTGGTTAAATAACTTCAATATCCGCTTGAATTCATCTGTCCAGCTGCTGGGCTCCGATTTTCCATTTTCGGAACATACCTTAGGTCCCTTTAGTATCTTCACTTCGGTGGTTTCAACGATTTCCATCCTAATTCTCAAAGTTAGTTTCAATGAATATTAAGCTTCAGTCAAGTGCCTTTTTAACCGTCTGCACCAAATGCCGCCCTGCCTGTGAAACCAATTCCGGTGACTCAAAATCCAGATCAGGAAGCTGCAATACCCGGTCAAATTCACTTCCAATTGCATCCGTTCCGGAGGTAATCAGCCAGATTTCTTTCCCTAACGAATGGGCCAACTTCAACAGTACATGACTCCCTTTGCCCTCGTCAGACTGGTGATCGTACCTTCCTTCTCCCGTAATAACGATGTCTGCTTTCCCGATCCGATCAGCCATTTGCACCTTTTCGAAGAAGTAACCCGCCCCGGAAACCAACCTGGTGTCAAAAAAGGCACTCAACCCCAACGCTATCCCGCCTGCCGCACCAAAACCTTTTTGGTCGGTCAAGTTGAACTTACTTTTTTTCTGAAGCAAGTCAAATACATTTTTCGAGGCCTTTTCAAAATTTTCAAAATCAACTTCCTTTAGTCCCTTCTGCGGCCCAAACACGGGAATAGCTCCTCTGTCTCCAAAATAGGTATTTTCCACATCACACAAAATCGTAAATTTTAACCCGTTGATAATCTTGGTCTGTTGGATATGCGCTACTTGATTTAAAAATCCAGGTGAAAAAACCGGTATTTCCCTACCCTTTTCATCCAAAAACAAGAACCCCAAAGCCCGAAGTATGCCGGTTCCCAGGTCTACCGTGGCACTTCCCCCCAGCCCCAGCACAATCTCCTCAGCTCCACGAGCATGAGCCATTGCCACCAATTCGCCGGTACCGTAGGAGCTGCAAGACCAGGGGTCCTTTTGGTATTGCTTCAGCCATTTAATTCCCGATACGGTGGAAACATCAAGAAAAGCCGTCCGGGTGTCTGGGTCAAAGCTGTAAAACCCTTCCATGGGACTTCCCAAAGGGCCACATACCATGGCACTGATTTTTTCCAGCCCCAAAATTTCACTTAACAAATGGCAGGTCCCATCCCCCCCGTCCGCTATCGGGCAGGTAGATACCTCGTGTGAGTCATTGGCTGCCAGGATCGTTTTTCTGATGAGATCAGCCGCACGTTCCGCCTCGATGGTTCCTTTGAATGCGTTGGGAGCTACCAGCCATTTCATTGTTTTTCCAGCTGTTCCATGCGTTTAAAATAATCCTTGGTGGCGGCCTTTACCTTCGGTGACAAATAAATGGCGGAAATCATGGTCGGGAATGCCATAATCGCGTACATGGCATCCACAAAACTCATCACGACATTAAGTGACGTAACCGCCCCGCCTACCAGGGTTGCAAGGTAGAAGTAATTGTAATAGTTTGCTTTGTCCGCTCCAAAGAGGTAATTAAAACATTTATTCCCATAATACGAATAGGTAAACATGGTGGACAAGGCAAATACCAATACGGAGATCATCAGCAGATATTTCCCAACCCCCGGTAGCCCCTGCTCAAACGCGGAAAGTGTGAGCAATACGCCATCCTTTTCTCCCGACTTCCAAACGCCGGTTAGCAGGATGGCCAAAGCGGTAAGCGTACAAACCACGATGGTATCGATGAACGGGCCCAACATGGCTATCAAGCCTTCACGTACAGGTTCATTGGTCTTTGATGCTCCGTGTACCATGGGGGCGGTACCGATGCCTGCTTCATTCGAAAATGCCGCCCTGCGGGCTCCGATGATAATCACCTGCCCAACGGCTCCTCCAAGGACGGCATCCCCCGTAAATGCATCGGAGAGGATCAGCCATAGCATTTCCGGCACATCACCAAAATTTTTATAAATAATGATCATTACACTGATAAAATACACCGTAACCATAAACGGGACTAGCCTCGAAGCCACTTTGACAATCCGCTGTAAACCACCCAAGATTACCAGTGCCACCAAAAACATCATCACAATTCCTATTGCCCAGCGGGTAGGCATCCCATGGTCCAGCCCATTTGGTACCAGCATGACTTCCCGGAAAACCGCCGTCAACTGGTTGGCCTGAAAAATGACGAGCAGGCCCAATATCCCCGCCACACAAAAGATTACGGACAAGAATTTCCATTTTTTGCCCATCCCCTCTTCTATCACATACATGGGACCTCCCTGAACATGACCGGAGGAATCCTTGCCCCGATACATAATCGCCAGCGAACAGGTGAAAAACTTCGTGGCCATTCCCACAAAAGCAGAAACCCACATCCAGAAGATGGCCCCTGGACCACCCATACCGATTGCCAATGCTACACCGGAAATATTTCCCAGCCCAACAGTGGCGGCAACGGCGGATAAAAGTGCCTGCAAAGACGTAATGTCACCTGTTGCATTGGGGTCATCGTATTTTCCACCTACCACCTTCATGGCATGCCGAAAACCAACAAACGGAATAAAACCTGAGTAGACAAACATATAAAATCCGCCGCCAATCAATAATACAAGCAGCGGCGTGCCCCATATCCAGTTGCTAAAATCGATGATCAAATCTCCCACGGTTGTTGGTTTTGGTTAGTTTTTTGGTTCTGTACACAAAGTAAGGGTTTTATTGAAAATAAGTGAAGAAACAGAAAGGTGAATTGGGGAATTGGGATATTATTTTGATACACGATGATTTTAGATATTGGATATT
>JBBQXZ010000176.1:0-9844 GCA_038209145.1 Cytophagales bacterium
AACAATCTAAGGCGAAGATTATCAGCACTTGGTTTTGGCGGAAAAGCAATAACGCCACAACCATCCACGAGGTCAAAACTCAACATAAAGTATAGTCCCAAACCAGGGGTTTCGCTGTCGCTACACCCCCGGTTATTGAGAAGTTGAACCCTTACAGGGTTTGGCACGATCTAGATCTGACAATGACATCAATCCAACACCTCTCATTCATAGCCCATATCTCCAATCCTAAATCTCTATCCCAATCTTCTAGGCACATGATCTTCGCTACGCTCCGGTTTCTACCAAATTTCTATTAATAAACAATATCTAAACCTATCAATCCTACCTATTTAGATGATGTCAATGAAATTTAACAGCATTCATACCGAATAAAACCCATATTTTACTTTTTATCCAATTTTGCGATTAAAAAATTCACGGTTTATTTGTTTTCCCTTTTTTAATTTTTGAAATTAATAGCTGAATTAACAATCAGGTCTGACAAGAGATTGTTTGCCTTAAACCCAACATAAGTATGACCCCTACTGACACCCAAGATCCGGAGTATTACCACAAGGTGGTGGATTGCCAATACGCTTGTCCGGCACATACGCCCGTTCCCCAATACATTCGACTAATCGCCGCGGAAAAGTACACCGAGGCCTATATGATCAACTGGGAAAGCAATGTCTTCCCGGGGATTCTGGGGAGAACCTGTGACCGGCCTTGTGAACCGGCCTGTCGTCGGGTACGCGTTGAAGAAGAGCCCGTGGCCATTTGCCGCCTCAAGCGAGTCGCAGCCGACAACAAGGGGGATGTGCGACAGTATATGCCAAAAGGACCTTTTGCTCCCAACGGAAAGAAAATAGCCTTGATAGGAGGAGGCCCCGCTTCTTTGGCTGTAGCAAGAGACCTTGCACCTTTGGGGTACGAAATACACCTTTTTGATGAGCAGATAGCTGGTGGAGGTATGATGCGCAGCCAGATTCCAGCTTTCCGGCTTCCGGAAGAAGTTTTGAATGAAGAAGTGAACTACATCCTTGACTTGGGTATTCATACCCAGTTTCTGACCTACGTGGACAGCTTAAAAGGAGTACTGGAAAAAGAATACGATGCTGTATTTGTGGGAACAGGCGCACCGAGGGGTAGGGATTTGCCCAATCTTCCCGGTAGGCAGGAAGCGGCTGCCTTTATCCACATAGGCATCGAATGGCTGGCCTCCGTTGCGTTCGAGCATACCCATAAAATTGGAAAAAAAGTAATTGTGTTAGGTGGTGGAAATACCGCCATGGACTGCTGCCGTACTTCCCGGCGAATGGGTGGGGAAGAGGTTAAGGTGGTGGTAAGAAGTCCGTTTAGCACCATGAAGGCTTCTCCTTGGGAAAAGGAGGATGCGATGCATGAGGACATTGAAATTTTTGACAACCATATTCCGTTGAGTTTTGAGGTAGCGGATGGTAAGTTGACTGGCATGATGTTTCAGAAGGTCAAAGCCGTGTTTGATGACAAAGGCAAGCGAAAACTGGTTCCTACAGGGGAACCGGATGTGTTTATCGCTGCGGACGAGGTGCTGATTGCCATTGGTCAGGAAAATAGTTTTCCCTGGATAGAAAGGGAATTGGGATTGGAATTTGATGAATGGGACATGCCGGTGGTGGATAAAGTTACATTTCAATCTACAGTTCTCAATGTGTTCTTTGGAGGTGATGCGGCTTTTGGACCGGAAAATGTCATCACCGCAGTGGCCCACGGTCATCAGGCGGCTGTTTCAATGCATTTACATTGCCAGGGAAAAGATATAACCCAACGGCCTTCGCCATATACCAATCTGTTCAGTACCAAAATGGGTATTCATGAATGGAGCTACGACAGCGAGGTAGCCCGCGACCAGCGTTACATCGTGCCGCAGGCCGCCAAGGAAATCACGTTGGTAGACCGGAAAAAGGAAGTAGAACTCGGATTTGATATGCCCACGGGTTTTAAGGAAGCACAACGTTGCCTTAATTGCGATGTGCAAACCGTCTTCAGTGAAGACCGCTGCATCGAGTGCGATGCCTGTATGGACATCTGTCCGACTTCCTGCATCACTTTTACGGCTAATTCCGATGAGATGGATTTGAGAAAAAACTTGTTGGTACCGGCTGAAAACCTGACACAAGACATTCTAGTCTCTGATCAACTCAAAACGGGTAGGGTGATGGTAAAGGATGAAGACGTATGTCTTCACTGTGGCCTTTGTGCGGAGCGGTGTCCAACTTCTGCATGGGATATGCAGCAATTTCTATATGGTGTTACCAAAGCAGTCAGTATATGAGTGGTGTGAACAATAAGGCTTCAAGGCCTAGTCAAGTAAATGATTTTGTTATTCGGTTTGCAAATGTGAACGGCACGGGATCGGCCAGTGCCAATTTTCTTTTTGCCAAGGCCATTTTCAGAATGGGGATTCCGGTAACTCCCAAAAATATTTTTCCTTCCAACATCCAAGGATTACCTACCTGGTACGAAGTACGGGTAAGTGAAAAAGGGTATTTGGGTAGAAGAGAAGGGATAGACCTGGTGGTGGCAGTCAATGCCCAAAGTTTTGAAAAGGATATTCAAAGTGTGCGATCTGGGGGCTACCTGATCTATGACAGCACCAAAAAAATGCACAACAACCTGATTAGAGAGGATATTCATTACATGGGAATTCCCATGATGGAGATGTGCAATACCCATTTCACCGATCCCAGGCAGCGGCAGCTTTTCAAAAACATCATCTATGTCGGGGCTTTGTCTGTACTGCTATCCATTGATTTTGAGGTGCTGGAGACGCTCTTGGAGGAGCAGTTTGCAGGCAAGGAAAAGCTGATTGCTCCCAACGTAAAGGCCCTGAAATTGGGGATAAATTATGTGTTGGAACAGTTTCAATATCCGCTGGAATTTCATTTAGAGAGAAGGGATTTGGTGAAAAACAGGATACTGGTAGACGGGAATACGGCTTGTGGGTTGGGTGCGGTGTATGGAGGGGCAACGGTAGTGGCTTGGTATCCCATTACGCCTTCCACTTCAGTGGCGGAGGCGTTTGAAAAATTCGCGGCAAAATTGCGGGTGGACAAAGTGACCGGAAAGAATAACTATGCCATCGTGCAGGCAGAAGACGAACTCGCCGCCATCGGCATGGTAATAGGAGCCAATTGGAATGGAGCAAGGTCATTTACAGCCACCAGCGGGCCCGGAGTCTCCCTGATGAATGAATTTATCGGACTCTCTTATTTTGCGGAAGTGCCGGCGGTACTTATAGACGTGCAGCGGGCAGGCCCAAGTACCGGCATGCCCACACGAACCCAACAATCCGACGTATTATTGGCAGCTTATGCTTCCCATGGAGATACAAAGCACGTATTGCTCTTTCCTTCTACGCCCAAAGAATGTTTTGAGTTGACTGCCTTAAGTTTTGAGTTGGCTGAATACCTGCAGACGCTGGTGGTGGTGATGACCGACCTGGATCTCGGGATGAATGACCACATGAGTGAACCCTTTGAATGGGATGACAGGCATGAATATAACCGAGGGAAAGTACTAAATGCCGAAGAGCTTGAAAACATGGGCCGATTCGGGAGATATTTGGATGTGGATGGTGACGGGATTCCCTATAGGACGATTCCCGGTACACACCCCACCAAAGGTGGATTTACCACCAGGGGCACCTCCCGGGATGAATATGCCGCCTATACCGAAGACAATAAATCCTACCAGAAAAACATGGAGCGCTTGCTTGCCAAATGGGAAACAGCAAGAAAGCTTGTTCCTGCGCCCCACCTTTACCAATCATCCAACCAGCATAATTTTGGCGTTTTATTCTATGGTACTTCAACCTATTCTTCTGAGGAAGCCCGGGATTTACTGGAAGTTAAGGGCATTGGCTTGGATGCGATTCGGGTCAAAGCATTTCCTTTTAATGACACCGTAAAGGAATTTATCGTCTCCCATCAACAAGTATTCGTCATTGAACAAAACCGCGATGCCCAATTAAAATCCCTTTTAATGCTGGATCTTTCCATTTCACCGGAAAAATTAGTTCCGGTACTCAACTTTGACGGATTGCCCATTACGGCAGTTTTTATCGCCAAATCCATTTCCTCACACCTTTTCCAAGAAAAACAACTCCAACATGACGTATATCAAGCCCATATTTAGGCACCCCAACTTGCCCAAAAACAATATCGGATACACGCTCAAAGAATACGAAGGGGCCATATCCAATCTCTGTGCGGGTTGTGGGCATGACAGCATCAGCACGGCCATTATTCAGGCGTGTTTTGAACTGTCCATAGAGCCGCACAAAGTAGCCAAGATCTCGGGAATTGGTTGTTCCTCCAAGACCCCCGCATTTTTCTTGGGCAATTCCCATGGGTTCAATTCTGTCCATGGCAGAATGCCTTCCGTGGCTACGGGTGCTAACCTCGCCAATAAAGACTTGATCTACTTTGGCGTTTCCGGTGACGGGGATACCGCTTCCATCGGTATGGGGCAGTTTGTCCATGCTATAAGGCGGAATATCAACATGGTGTACCTTGTAATGAATAATGGCTGCTATGGCTTGACCAAAGGGCAGGATTCTGCTACTGCCGACCAAGGGTCAAAAAGTAAGGCAGGATCGATCAATCCTTTTCAACCCGTTGATTTGGCAAGTTTGGCGGTTGAACTTGGCGCTACCTATGTAGCCCAAAGCTTCAGCGGAGACAAAGGACAGTTAATCCCGTTGATTAAAGCGGCCATCATTCACAAAGGATTTGCCTTTATAAATGTCATCTCACCTTGTGTCACTTTCAATAACAACGTCGGTTCGACAAAATCTTACGACTACGTACGTGAACATATGGAAGTAAGTTCCAGGCTGGACTTTATACCTCAAAATCCCGAAATAAAGGTAGCCTATGAAGAGGGAACCATAGCCAATGTGACCATGCATGACGGATCTCGGATTCAGCTGCATAAATTGGAAAGCACGTGGGATCCGAAAGACCGATTGTCTGCCATGAACGCTATTCAACGGGCAAGGGCAAAAGAAGAAATAATAACTGGTCTCCTTTATGTGGAGAACAGCTTTGGGGATCTGCACGATATTTTGGATACAACTGATATTCCACTGAATAAACTTACTGCCAAAGACCTCAATCCTGGAGCGGCAGCACTGGAGGAAATAAACAATGGGTTTAATTGAAAGGGTTTAAGCAAGTGCTTCACGGTTTGAAGAATTGTTAAGATGTCCCTACTTTCCATATTATCAATTAGTTAGTTAATTATTCCAGCACGGATGACCCCTGGCTTTTTCGTGTATTTTTACTATCCGCACCTGAAAATCCAACAAGGATTTTGAATGAAAGTTTGCTTTGTACGACTTTCGGTTCAGATGCAATGAAATAATTGAGGACGCAAACCTTTATGAGGGATTTTTTAACTGTTTATTGAATATGGAAACTTAAAAGGACGTTCTCCACGAAATATTCAAGACGATCTGTGTTACATTTTTACCTTACCATCAACAGGATCTGATTTGTTACATAGCAGTAGCAGACCCTAAGGAAATAAACAATAATTTATTTAAACGATTATATAAACGATAAACAGATAGATAAGCGAGCCAAACGATTAATTTTTGTTAATTAAATATTTTTTTGTGTTTTTTTATCAATATTTTTACAACAATTGTATAATGTGGCTGTTATGGATTGTATAACTAACCAAAAAAATACTATGATAAAATTGTTGAGTACTTTCGTGATGGCCCTGTTTTTAAGCGTTACGCTTTTGGCCAATGATGAGGTGGAAAAGCCTCTTAAAGAAAAAGCGGATAAGGATATCGTAGACTTGGCAGCAAGTACTGATTTTCTTTCTACGCTGGTAGCGGCCGTTAAAGCCGGAGATTTAGTAGATGTCCTGAAAGGTGATGGACCTTTTACCGTGTTTGCACCAACTAACGAAGCGTTTGCCAAGTTACCTGCGGGAACATTGGAAGATTTGTTGAAGCCTGAAAACAAGGCAAAGTTAGTGGCAATTCTTACCTATCACGTGGTACCTGGAAAAGTAATGTCTACTGACCTGAAAGACGGACAGAAGGCGAAAACGGTGCAGGGACAGGAAATTTCAGTATCATTGAAAGACGGAAAGGCAATGATCAATAATGCCACAGTTACCACGGCCGATATAGAGGCAACTAATGGAATTGTTCACGTTATCGATACAGTTATTTTACCCAAATAATTAAAATTTAGTTTCAGTGATTAATCCCTACCAAATTTGATTTTGGTGGGGTTTTTTTTTGCCTATGATTTCATCTCCGGCAAGTATGGCAATCAAGTCATATTTGTTATGGGTAAGGCAAAAATCAATATCTTCCTCGATATTGTAATTTTGTAAACGCTTGGCATGGGAGGCTTTTTTTAGAAAACCTACCAAATCTTTATTAACAGCATCATAAAGTGTTTCCATAGCCAATGTCCCGTCGCAGTCTTGGGGAAACTGAAGCAAAGAAGCCAGAGCCCCGGCATACAGAGAATCTTCCAGATTAAATTTCCCCTTCCAACCTGCGCAGAATATTAAGACCGACTTATTTTTTTGTAAAAGATAGGTGGCAGTTGCCTGTAAATTTAGAAATGCGCCCAAAATAATTTCATCCGCCCCCGATTTAGAACGTTCGATGGCCACGGTGCCGTTGGTAGTGGTCATGGCTATGCGTTTGCCCTCAAAGGTGCCTCCCAAATAGCTCAATGGCGAATTGCCCAATTCGAAACCCTCAGCCTTTTGTCCGTTTCGTTCACCGGAGACGATATAACCTTCATCTGCCAACGAACGGCAAGTTTCTAAATCCTCCACCGGTTTAATGCTTGTCACTCCATTGGCCAAGGCGGTTACCATGGTCGAGGTGGCTCTAAAAATATCGACCACCACTACGATTTTTCCCCGAAGGTCGTGTAAATGGATCAGGTCGGGACTGAAACAAATTTCTAATGAACTCATGTTTACAATTGGCAACCTTTAAAGCTGTAACAAAGGGAGTTTATGAACCGTGGCCTCAAGCCTTTTGTTTCGCACCTCGATGATAATTATTGTACCTGGTTTGGCATATTCAGTTTGGACATATCCTAACCCTATACCAATGCGCATACTTGGAGACTGGGTACCCGAAGTGACCTCGCCAATGGTATTTCCTTCGGTATTGAGAATGGTGTAATGCGCCCTGGGAATTCCTTTTTCATTTAAAATAAACCCAACAAGTTTTTTCGAAACCCCCTGTTCTTTTTGGATTTTTAGCTTTTCGCTGTTGATAAAGGGTTTGGAAAATTTGGTAACCCAACCAAGTCCTGCCTCAATCGGGGAAGTCTCGTCGGTTATGTCGTTCCCATAAAGACAGTAACCCATCTCAAGCCTCAAAGTATCCCTGGCACCAAGTCCAATAGGTTGAATGTCATGATCTTGACCGGCCTCAAAAATCGCATTCCAAACGTGGACGGCGTGTTCATTTTTCACATAGATTTCAAATCCACCAGCGCCGGTATACCCAGTGGCAGATAGGATGACATCCGGAATGCCTGCCAGTTCACCTATTGCAAAGTGGTAGAAGGGGATGGATTGTAAATCCAAGGAGGTAAGGGACTGTAAGGTTTCCGTTGCCAAAGGTCCTTGCACGGCAAAAAGTGAGATGTTGTCCGAAATGTTTTGGAGCGTGGCTCCAAAGGAATTGTGCCGGTTAATCCAATCCCAGTCTTTTTGGATATTGGAAGCGTTTACAACCAACATATATTCCTCATCGGACATCTTATAGACGAGCAAATCGTCCACGATCCCTCCTGTTTCATTCGGAAAGTAAGCGTATTGCGCCTGTCCAATTGACAGCTTGGAGGCATCATTCGAAATTACCCATTGAATCAACTCCAGTGCGTGGGGACCTATCACCGAAAATTCCCCCATATGGGATACATCAAATACCCCAACTTTATTGCGGACAGTATTGTGTTCCTCCATATCCGAAGCATACCTGACTGGCATGTGGAAACCTGCAAAAGGGATCATTTTGGCACCTAAGGCGGTATGTGTATCGTGAAGAGCAACTGTCTTGATATCTTCCTGCATGTGATTCGGAGTTTTTCTGTTTCAGGTGAAAATGATCATAAATTAAAAGCTGATTGCTAGCTCCTTGAGCCATTTGAAGGATCAAAATTAATCGGGATTGCGGTAATGACCTAACAATTCATCCAATTAAAAATGGTATTGTTTTCTGATTTTTGAAGTTGGGGATAAAAGAAATGGTATAAAAATTGGCCGCCTGTGGCGGAACCCTTCAACGGTAAATATTCGGCTGATTTTATATCTCCCTTATCAGGATTTAATCAAGCTTTCAATCAAAACTCTTTCTCGATTTAAATTTGGAAAAACCATTAGCCTGTCATCTTGGAAGTAGTTAATTGGCGCATTTAGAACCTTTTGCATGTGGTACATCGCAAATGATGTAGCTTTCATGAGCGAGCGCCAGTTTTCTTTCTTTCTGAAATGCGTTCAAATTTGTTTCTAACAATGATACCTTCCTGCCTATTCAGGGCTCATGAAAAATATTTTAAAAAATTCACTTATTTATACGGAAAAGCTTTCTCCACAACCACAGGTGCGTGAGGCGTTCGGATTGACAAACTGAAATCCCTTTCCGTTTAGCCCATCCGAAAATTCCAAAACGGTACCGGCGAGATAAAGCAGACTTTTCCTATCTACGATTATTTTCACCCCTTTGTCCTCAAAAACCTGATCAGTGTCTTTAAGCTTCTGATCGAAACCCAGATCATACATCAATCCGGAACATCCCCCTCCTTTGACGGATACGCGGATGTTTTCTTCCTCGCTCCGTTTTTCTATTTTTCTTAATTCTAAAATTCTGTCCTTGGCCTTTTCTGATACAATAATCATAATAGTAAACTAAGTTAGCTGCTGATAATTCACATAGCAAGTTGAAAACGGTTTTGATATAAAAATAATTCAATCTAAGGAAAAAATATTTTCCGTTTTTCTCCTAAACTATTTAGGGCTGTTACCTACTATAGCTTATATTCGGAAAATTGGATTAACTAAGAATCTATGAAAGTAGAACATATCGGCATAGCTGTCAAGGAATTGGAGGCATCCAACCGACTATTTGAAAAATTACTGGGATTTCCACCCTACAAGCAGGAATCGGTTGATTCCGAGGGGGTTATTACTTCATTTTTTAAAATAGGGGAAAGTAAGTTTGAATTACTGCAAGCCACACATGCTGACAGCCCTATTGCCAAGTTTCTGGAAAAAAGAAAAGAGGGCATACACCATATTGCCTTTGAGGTAGACGACATCCAAAAGGAAATCACCCGTTTGGAGGGAGAAGGCTTCAGGTTGATTTCCCCAACACCCAAAAAAGGGGCGGATAACAAAATAGTTGTATTTTTGCATCCCGGCACTACCAATGGGGTATTGGTAGAGTTGTGCCAGGAAATAAATGAAACAACGGAAAATGACGAAGCGAACAGAGATCAGTGAAATTGGCGAATTTGGACTTATTGAAAGGTTAAGCCAACAAATTGCCATCAAACATCCATCCACGGTCAAAGGAATCGGGGATGATGCCGCAGTCATATCCCATGGGGACTCGATGCAGGTCGTTACCACAGATCTATTGCTTGAAGGCGTACATTTCGACCTGAGCTATTGCCCTCTAAAACACCTGGGATTCAAAGCGGTAGCCGTGAATGTGAGTGATATTGCCGCAATGAATGCCATCCCCAAACAAATTACCGTCAGCATCGCGCTTTCCAACCGCTTCCCGGTAGAGGCAGTGGAAGAATTGTACGAGGGGATCAAT
>JBBQXZ010000177.1:0-9834 GCA_038209145.1 Cytophagales bacterium
GTTGATGCCATAGATGAGCGCACCGGAATTCCCATCATATCGCTTTATGGCAAAAAAAATAAACCGAGCCAAGAAGACTTGCAGGATGTAGATATTTTAATCTATGATCTACAGGATGTAGGTGTTCGATTTTACACCAACATCAATGCCTTGGCTCGTTTGATGGAAGCCTGTGAAGAAAATAATAAGTCTTTATTAATCCTTGATCGACCAAACCCAAACGGGTATTTAATTGATGGACCAGTGCTGGATATGAAGTATAAATCGGGCATAGGTATGTTTCCGATTCCGATGTCTCACGGGCTCACTGTGGGGGAGTTTGCTTTGATGGCTAATGGAGAAGGTTGGCTGACCAATAAAGTAACCGCAGACATCAACATAATTCCAGTAGCAAACTATGCGCATCACATGCGCTACGTTTTACCGGTAAGCCCTTCACCAAATTTGAATACAGAACAGGCAGTTTTGCTATACCCTAGTCTTTGCATGTTTGAAGGCGTTTACGTTAATCATGGCAGAGGAACTTATTATCCATTTACGGTATTGGGCAGCCCGGCCTATAAAGGAATTTACAACTTCATTTTTACGCCGGCAGGTATAAAAGGTATGGCTGAGACCCCACTTTTCATGGACGAAGTATGCTATGGCATTGATTTGCGTACCTATGACACAGACCTACTAAGAAAGAGTGGACAAATCAATTTTGATTGGATAAGAGCACTTTACAAAGCCCATCCGGATAAGGAAAAGTTTTTTGATTCTAAGTTGAGCAATCAAATGAATAACATCGAAATCCAGATTGGAAGAGGGGATTTCAGGCAGCAAATAATTGATGATGTACCGATAGAAACCATCAGAGCCGGTTGGGAACCTGAGCTTTCGGCGTATAAAGAAATGCGGCTTACCTATTTACTTTATCGGTAAGAATTACTCAAAGGCTATTTTTATAGCATGAAGTTTTGGGCATGGATGACACCCATAACTCGGCGAGAGATTCCTTCATAGCTAGCCGCGGGTTAATGTGGCAATATAATCTAGCTGTGGAATAAACCTTCGAGGCCTCCCAGACCTCAAGGGATGTTTGACCGCAAGCGGACAAAAACGTCCGATAAATTTTCTGTAATAAGTGCTTATACTATCTGAGGATGCTGATTTAAGGGTTTTTGGATGGCACAGAAGTAGGATGGAATTGGAGTGAGAATATTCCAATTTTCAAAAACTAGGAACTATGTGGGAAAACTACCTTAAAATCGCATTTCGAAGTTTGGTCAAACGTAGGCTATTTACCCTTGTCAATTTGCTGGGGCTGGTTCTGGGCTTGGTGGCCTTCTTGGGACTATATGCCTATGTCGCAACAGAGTGGAGCTATAATGACTTTCATGTGAATAAGGATAATATTTATCGTGTGGTGGTCAAGGAGGGTAATGGCTCCTTTGAGACGTTTTTGCCTCCAGGTTATGCAGGTGTGCTTGAAACTAATTTTCAAGATATATCTGCTGCTGCCCGTATCGCCGAGTTCATTGGAAGTGGGTTGGTAGCAATCCCCGAAACAGATCTGGTTTTCAGGGAAAATGATATCAGTTTTGTGGAAGGAGACTTTTTTCATACTTTTTCATTTCCAATTGCAAGGGGGACGGCTGACTTATTTGGCACCAATACGGCGGTCATCACGCAAGTCCTAGCAGACAAGTTCTTTGGGAATGCCGATCCCATTGGGGAAAGCTTCTTGCTAAGTAATCAATTTGGAAAGCAGGAGTTTACAGTCACTGGCGTCTTGAAGCCCATCTCATTACGTTCAGATATCTCCGGGGATATATTTCTCTCCATCCACACCTTGGAAAATCCTGCCAATCGCTCAGGGAATGACTGGGCGGACCCAAATGGGTTTGATTCCGGATTTGTTAATCTGTTTATATTGACAAAAGATGGTGTGAATCCAGATGACTTAGCCAGGCAGCTCACTAGTTTCATCCAGCAAACTCCCAATTCCGAAGCAACGACAATTATACTCCAAGGCTTGCCTAGTCTTCATTTGGGAAATTCTATCTGGGACCCATTGCCTACGGCTTATAAAATGGGTTCTGTTTTGGTCTTTTTAGCCATTGCTATTTTGATTTTGGCCATCGCTTATGTCAATTACCTCAATCTCTCCTCCGCCAATATGCTGACTCGGATCAAAGAGATTAAGATGCGCAAAGTTTTGGGAGCGCATTCCTGGCAATTGGCCCAACAATTTATGGTGGAGACGTTTTTGCTGCTCCTTGTATCTTTGTTGATTTCTATTGTCCTATTACATCTTTTTGTACCTTTTGCCACCGGTATTTTTGGAAAAGAAATTTGGTTTGGCGCCTTAAAAGCACCGCAAACAATCCTGCTTGTCAGCGTAATTATAGGCTCATGTGCCTTGATTTCAGGTTTTTATGTGGTTGTGCTTTCAGGAAAATTTGAACAACGATCTCAGTTGAAATTCAAGCCTGAAAGCCAGTTTCTCCGTAAATCGCTGGTGGTTTTCCAGTTTGCTGTTTCTATTGGTATCATCATTTGCACCCTAGTAATTCGGAACCAACTTTCGTTCATGCAGTCTCAAAGTTTGGGGATGAATGTGGATCAAAAACTAGTTGTAGAAGGGCCAAACGATATCGGTGAAAATCGATCTTCCAAAATGAGTGCCTTCAAGCAGTCCCTCAAAGCCCAAACTTTTGTTAAGGGAATTGCGGGTTCGAATACCCTGCCTGGACAAGGCTATAATTTTACAGCTGGCGGGATTACTCCGTTGGTAGCTAGGCTTGAGGACGAGAACTATAATTATTCCATGTTTATTATTGATGAGCAATTTATCCCTACCTATGAAATCGAGGTATTGGCGGGCAGAAATTTTACTCTGGATGAGGCTGACCAAAATTGGAATAACCTGAACAAAGTCATGCTCAACGAATCAGCCGCTGCTCAACTAGGATTCGAGAATCCAGCGACAGCAGTCGGTCAAAATATCCTTTGGGGAAAGCCATTTGAGGTAGTCGGCGTGACTAAAGATTACCATCACATGTCTTTGCGGGAGCCGATCAAGCCCATGATTTTCTTGGCTTCTCAAGCTGATGGCTTCTTTACCTTGGTCGTGGATCCAGCCCAAATGAAAGAAGCCATTGCTGCCACCCAACTGACTTATGAATCGGTATTTCCGGGCAATCCTTTTTCTTATTCCTTTATGGATGAAAAGTTTGGAGCGCAATATAAACAGGAATCAAAATTGAGTTTGGCTTTTTCTATAGCTGGAATTCTGGCTATTTTGATTTCTTGCTTAGGTTTATTTGGCCTGGCAGCCTATGCCGTGCAGCAACGTACCAAAGAGATTGGTATTCGGAAAGTGATGGGAGCGAGCACACGAAGCCTCTTGAATTTGATCAGCAAAGATTTCGTGGTGTTGGTTTTCTTCGCAATGATTTTCGCTTTTCCCTTGGCTTGGTATGCGATGAATTCTTGGCAAGCAGATTTCCCCTATAAGGCAGGCCTTTCTTTTTGGACATTTGCATCGGCGGGCGTACTGACTTTGGTTATTGCGCTGCTTACTGTGGGTTTTCAAGCGCTCAAGGCAGCTTGGGCTAATCCGGCTGAGACGCTGAAGAGTGAGTAGTTTTGATCGGGTGATGGGTGATGGGGTGATGGAGTGATCGGTGATCGGTGATTGGGTGATGGGGTGATGGGGTGATTGGGTGGTCGGTGATGGAGTGATCGGGTGATGGTGTTATCTGATTGTTTTGAATAGGCAAAGTCAGGGGTGATATAAAAAAAATCATGGAGATAGTGGCGGTAACGAAAGATTTTCTTCAAAATACCCATATTAATAATTCTCAATAAATGATTTTTATAATTTCAAAAGTTCTATTTTCTCTAGCCAGCTTTAAGGTTGCCTGTTCTCCCACTTTTTTCCCGATCAGAATACAGGCAATAGGAGAGATAAAGGAGATTTTTCCTTGTGAAATATCCGATTCATCCACCCCCACAATTTGATAGTTTTGAAGTTTTATGCTTTTCCCGATTTTGAGTGTTACTGTTGCTCCAAAGCGGATTTCATCTTTCGGCTGCTTGTCTAGCACCATTACTTTGGCGGTGGCGATTCTTTCCTCAAGCAGATACAGCTTTGCAGTAATGTAATTTGATGCTATTCGTTTATCCTTTTCAGTCGTAGCTTCTAGCGAGCCTTTTTCATTGATCATTGCTTGTTTTTCAGCCAACAATTCATTCATTCCATTTGGGGTCATATAATTAGGGACTCCATTTGGCAAGTCCGCTCTTGGTGGTACAAGAGGAGTTTCTTCCTGATCATTTTCTTTCACAAATCCTCTACCCATAGTTTAGTTGGGTTGTACCTTTTCTAAGTTAAATAAGGCCCTGAGAGGCAAAAAAGTTGTATGGAGGTGGAGTTTCTATTCCTAATCTGCTTAAAGCCAAGAATGATAAGCGTGTGGTTTAGTGAAAAAAGGTCTTTCAGAAAAATTGGAAGATTCTAAAAATCACTGGTACACTTAGGGAGGGGTTTGAGTTGAAGTGGGCTTGAAAAGCGAAATGGTACTTTCGACGAGTTCAGCACGTGTTTCGGATTCGCCATTGCGCGCGACGCAGAAACGCGACAATCTTATCAGTTAGAACCAGGAATCGGGAGTCAAGTAGAAGTTCAACTCCCCAGCCTGTTTTTTGACTTACCTGAGGCATGGAATTACAAATTTTAGGAAATAAAAAAGAGTAGTTACCAACTTCGCTTAGTGGGATATTATTAAATTTTATTGAACAAACTTAGGGCATTAGCCTGAATGCAAGGTTGCAAAAACGGTTGATCCATGGCTTTTTGATGAAAATAGACAACAGGTTAAGGGGAGGTTAAATTCAGGACTGCATGAATCTAAGTTGAACTGTTTTCCTACTGCATTTATGTCTATATTAATTTTGGAATTTGCCCGTGAGCGAACATTTTTGTCCGAATTTGAAACTAAAAACCAAGCAAATAAGCCATTTTATAGGGCTTCAGAAGTAACTTACAGTGGCATGGTAGTAGTAGATAGGATTAACAGTTATAATGTAAATTACCATGGTGAAAAACTACCTAAAAATCGCCTATAGAAATATCACCAGAAGTAAGGGATACGCATTTATTAATATAGCCGGATTGGGAATCGGAATGGCCGCCTCAATATTAATCCTAATCTGGGTGCAGTTTGAAATGTCTGTTGACCGTTTTCATGAAAATTCAGAACGCGTTTATGCCGTCTGGAGAAATACTGAAATGCAAGGGCAGGTATTTACATGGGACTATACGCCGGCACCTTATGCACCAGCCATGAAGGAGCAGTTTCCGGAGGTGGAGGAAGTGGCAAGGATCACGGAATGGGACCAGCAGCTTTTAACGGTAGGAGAAAATAATTTCTATGAAGAAGCCACTTTTACTGATCCCGGGTTTTTCAAGATATTTAGTTTCGAACCACTTGAAGGTGATCCAGTCGCTGCTTTGACGGAACCGGGAAATATCGTTTTGACAGCATCCGTAGCCAAAAAGCTCTTTGGGGAGGATTCAGCTATAGGTAAAATTGTCACTGTGGCTAAGCAATGGGATTTTGAAGTAAAAGCTGTCATCAAAGATTTACCCGAGAATACAGACTTTCCTTTTACAGCTTTTTTACCATTCAAAAAGCTGGAAGGAATGGGCTGGGCGGATGATTTCTGGGGAAATAATTCTTACCGCACCTTTACCCTGCTCAATGAAGGAACTGACCTCGCTACTTTTAACCAGAAGTTCTCTGACTTCACTGCGAAAAATTCAGAATTGAAAGAGGTCTCAGATTTTCTATTTCCTATCCGGGATTTGCATCTCTATTCCAAGTTTGAAAATGGGAGGTCTATAGGTGGGAAAATCGAAATGATCCGGATGTTTGGTATCGTTTCCATTATTGTTTTGCTCATTGCCGCCATCAACTTTGTGAACCTGAGTACTGCCCAAAGTGATAAACGATCCAAAGAAGTGGGAATCAGGAAGATATCCGGGGCAGGCAAAGGAATGTTGATTGGCCAGTTCCTGGCAGAATCTATTTTAATAGCACTAACTGCCTATTTACTGGCCATTATCATTGTTTCTCTGTCTTTTTCAGGGTTTAAAGATTTGGTAGGCCAGGAATTGGCAAACCCATTTAGCCATTCGTACTTTTGGGGGATTTCTGTGATTTATATCTTTGTAACAGGGATATTAGCAGGAAGCTATCCTGCTTTTTTATTGAGTTCTTACAAGCCCGCAGTGGTTTTCAAGTCCAACATGGGGACAAAAAAGAGTTTTGGCTTGAAGCCCCGTGAAGTTTTGGTTGTGTTTCAATTTGCTGTTGTAGTCACTTTGATTTCAAGTGTGTGGATTGTGCAAGATCAGATGAGCTTTGTCCAAAATAGGGATTTGGGCATAG
Source organism: Cytophagales bacterium (assembly GCA_038209145.1). Lineage (GTDB taxonomy): Bacteria > Bacteroidota > Bacteroidia > Cytophagales > Cyclobacteriaceae > Lunatibacter. The sequence continues at coordinate 6,441 of JBBQXZ010000177.1, forward strand.
TTAAGGATAACCTGATTTTTCATCCGGTTACTGAAAGTATGAGAGAAAATAAAGCTGCACTTCGCAATGAATTGCTGGCACTCCCAGATGTAGCTGAGGTGAGCTATACTTTTTCTCCTTTGACAGCTATTTATAGTGAAACTGATGGCATGGAGTGGCAGGGCAAAGACCCGGAATTCAAGCCAAATATTAGCCGTATGGGAACGGATGCCAACCTGGTGAAAACTGCCGGAATGCTGTTGGTCGCAGGCAGAGATATCGATATTTATACCTATGCCAGTGATAGCCTTTCTGCAATAGTCAATGAAAAAGCCGTGGAAGTTATGGGCTTGGAGAATCCAATTGGCCAGGTGATCAAGGATGACGATTACGAGTTTACTATTGTGGGCGTGGTGAAGGATTTTATTATTGAATCACCTTTTGACGATGTAATTCCTATACTAGTAATGGGGCCAAAGCGTAACTTGAATTTCATCCATATCCGATTTGCAGAGGGAGGGGATTTTGTAAATTCACTTGCAAAAGTAGAGACTGTTTTTAATAAGTTCAATCCCGATTCACCTTTTGAATATAGATTCGTAGATCAGGAACATGCACGGAAATTCAGCTCTCAGGAGCGTACTGCAACCCTAACTTCTCTCTTTACAGGCTTGGCAGTGATCATCTCCTGTATGGGACTTTTCGGGTTGGCGGCCTTCATCGCTGAACGAAGAAAAAAGGAAATTTCCGTGCGGAAAGTTTTGGGTGCTTCTATTGCCAGCGTGGTAGGTTTGATTTCTTCGGAATTCACCAAGTTAGTGCTTATCGCCGTGATCATCGGCATCCCGGCGACCTGGTACTTCATGAGCGAGTGGTTGGAGACATTTGATTACAGGACTAATATAGATTGGACGTTGTTCCTTTGGACTGGTGGGTTGACGCTACTGATTGCGCTGTTGACGGTGAGTGCACAGGCGATCAAAGCAGCACTAGTCAATCCGGCTGAAACGTTGAAGAGCGAGTAGTTTTGATTGGGGATCAGGTGATGGAGTGATCGTGTGATCTGTGATTTGGTGATGGGGGGATCTGTGATGGGGTGATGGAGTGATTTGGTGATGGAGTGATCGGGTGATAGAGTGATAGGTTTATTATTATTCTCCTATTCAAGGTATTCGCATTCATCCAAAATATGCTTAAGTAATTCAATTGGTACATGAGACATATTCAACCGATTTTAAAATATGTGGGCATAACCCTACGATATGGATTATAAGTATATTTATAATGAACAAGGGCAAAAAGAGGCCATTATTATACCAATCAAAGATTGGGAGAACCTAAACAAGCAAGAAAATTAAGCGGACAAGAAACGTCTAGCAGACATGATCGGCGCTGCCAAAAGTAGATTTAATACCGTTGAAGACATCGATGCTCATATCAATAAACTTCGTGATGAATGGGGTTAATATTGGAGGAATTACTGAAACTGAAAACTTCTAGGGTTTATTTCGATGCCAATATTTTTATCTATACCATATCAGTAGAAGTTCCTCCTTTAATATTCAGTCATTAATACCTTTTACTCATAAAAAAATACCTACCCATTTATCTGACCCAACTCATTTAATTTGTAAATTAGGGACGTATTCCATATTTTTCTATGTCTAAATTGCAAAATCCTCTTACCGTTTCCCTTTGAAGGTCACTATAGATGATCGGGAACCTCCTAGGCTGGAAGATGAGTTTCGGAAAATGGGAAACATGATTGTCCGCCGACAACGCCTGGTATCAGGCGACTACCTTTTTGACGGTGACTTGTTGGTGGAAAGAAAGACCATTCCTGACTTTTGCCTTTCCATAAAAGACGGGCGATTATTTAGGCAGGTGAAAAATCTGACTGCCTGCAAGGTGCCTGCTTGCCTTATTTTGGAGGGAAAGAAGCGGTTATTTAAGGAAACGAATTTTTCTCCCCAGGCCATTCAGGGCATCTTAATCTCCATTTCCTTGGCTTTCAGACTTCCAATAATTAGGACAAAAAATTCCCAAGAGACGGTACAGGTCATGTTGCAAAGCTTCAAACAACTTACCAAAGACAGGCTTGAGGATCTCAGGTTTAATCCAAGGATTTCTCCGTTTAAAAAAAAGGGCAATCCCTTACTTTCTCAAAGAATCCATATCCTGGAAGGCTTTCCTGGAATAGGCACCGACAGGGCAGAAAGGCTATTGATGAAGTTTGGCAATCTTCATGTGGTCTTTACAGCGGAGTATGAAGAACTCCTTAAGGTGCCGGGGCTTGGGAAAAAGACCGTTGATCGGCTCAGGGAAGTTTTAAACAAATAGGAGCATCGATGTGATTTAGCATTTGGTTGAGCGGGCATTGGAGTCTTATCTTACAAATCAATTACCTGTACCGGGCGAAAAGTTGGATGGGTCATAGAATCAAATGGTGCATTTACCTTTAGGGTGAAACCCGTCCTATTCAGCTCCTAAGAACCTGAGTTCGATTATTCGTCAAAGTAGCAATACAATCACCTGGTTAAATTATTTTCGATATCGATTCTGATTTCAAATCTAGGATGTCAGATCAACCGTTTTGGGGTTTTGGCGGGAATGGGTTGGCCGTATTGGGGGGCATGCGGCCAAAACGGGGAGATTTGCGCTATTTTTACCCTGGGTTGAAACCCAGGGCTATAAAATCGGCCACTCCGCTGGAGTTTTTAAGGAAGGTTTTTTTACGAAAGATTGGTTCTTGGGTGGAATTTAGACAACTTGTTGATAGGGTATTGTGGTTGCAAATTAAGGTGTAAAAAACAATCGAACTCAGGTTAACTATAAAAGGATGGCGTTAGGGAAAAATTTCATAGTAGAGAAATTTACCTGTTGAAGGGATTACCCCGGTCTTTCTTTTCCTTTAGTTCTCAATGCTTTTTTAAATTGTAATAGAAAAGCCAAATCCTCTCTGTCACGTTCTTTATCCCTTCCTTTTACAGCAGCTTCCTTCAGCAATATCAGATCGTCCAGAGAAACAATCTTAATCTCCAGTCCATCAATATTTTTTATCTCTGCCCTTTGATAGGCAAATTTAAAATCAATTGCATCAAGTTTTTTCAGGATTTCAATTCTTATGGGAGGCATCCCTATACCGATCATTTTTTCTACAAGGAACATTTCTTCTTTCAGATCCGTCTCATCAATGCCAAAATCAATACAGGCTTTTATCGCTCTTTGGGCATTTTCATTTGTGGCATGTATAAAAATATCCAAATCTCCCGTGCTCCTGATATGACCATAAACGCCCATTGCAAATCCCCCGATCAAAAGGTATTCGACGGTATGTTGGTTAAGGGCTTCTATGAAGGATCGGAAATTCTCAGGAAAGCGGTTATTTGGGTTCATCGGCTATGTAATAAATTTT
>JBBQXZ010000178.1:0-9741 GCA_038209145.1 Cytophagales bacterium
ATAGTGAGCAAAATCTCTGGATAGCTACCAACCGGGGAATTGCCTACTTCTTCAATGCCCCCGGTATTGATGCCTCGGCAACGGTAAATGCGGTTTTGCCCATCTTTGAAAACCGACTAGCCTTGGCCAATATAGCCACCACCCAGGTTTTGATTGCTCCTGATAGAAGTATCTGGATAGGGACAGAAAGTCAGGGACTTTGGCATTTTGGCCCTAACTTCGAAAGGCTGATCCGGAATTTCACCTTTCAAAACAGCCCCTTACCTTCCTCTCAAATACGGTCTTTGGCCTTAAACGAAAAAACTGGAGAGCTATTTATCAGCACCGGAGCTGGCAACCTTTCCTTCAGGGCCGAAAGCGTACGGAGTGAGGAACAATTGGGTTCACTGAAAATTTACCCCAACCCTGTTCGACGTGATTTTAACGGAGTTTTAAGCATCGAAGGAACAACGGATTTTTCTACGCTGAAAATCGCCACCACAGCAGGAAGAGTGGTAGCCTCCATGGCGGTGGGAGGAGGAAAAGTCACCTGGAACATGAGGGATCCCTCAGGTAGTCGAATTGCTCCTGGAATCTACCTGGTGTATGTCATCGATGAAGCTGGCCGGGAGCGGACTGCGGGTAAATTTTTGGTACACTGATGATAAAGAAAACCAGGGGAATCGTCATCAGCTATATCAAGTACAGGGATACTTCGATCATCACCCGGATATTTACCCGGGATCTGGGGTTGAAATCTTATATCGTCAACGGGATCCGCAGTAGCAAGTCCAAACCCAAGATGGCGCTCTACCAACCTCTAACGCTGCTGGATTTGGTAGTGTATGACCGAGAGGGCAACTCTCTCCACCATATTTCCGAAGCCAAGTTAGAGTATGCTTTCCAAAAAGTACCCTTTGATTTTCACCGGTCTGGCATAGCGCTTTTTATGGTGGAAATTTTGGGGAAATGCATCTTTGACGACTATCAGAACACGGAGTTGTTTGATTTTCTATTTGAGGCAGTCGAATTGTTGGACAAGGAGCAGGTATCGCTGGGCACCTATCCAATTAGCTTTTTGATCCAGATGACAAAATACCTAGGCTTCGATCCGGAAGATGCCGGAAATTTCTATGACCAATTACCCGTCAACCGCGGAAATATAACCCATCAGGCAAAAGAAAACCACTTAGACCGACTAATCCGGGATAAGTTTATATCCACTGAACTTATCCCAAAGCATATTCGCAAATCACTCCTGGAAGATGTGTTGCTGTTTTATCAATTGCACCTGGAAAACTTCACCGAAATAAAATCCCTGCAAGTACTTAGAAGCTTGGTGGAGTAACAGCGAAAACGGAAATCAATTGGCATTAGTTGAATTTTGGTCTATTTTACAACTATCCTTCTGCTGGCCGTGGCAAAGATATTGGACAACTCTGTGCCATCGTTTTTGACTAAATCTATACGAACCATGTGTTCTCCCTTAGGAAGGTTTTGAAGTTGAAGTGCGTTGGCACTTGATGCTTTGTAAACGAATTCACCGACCTTCGCCTCCACCGTGAGCCCGTCAAGCTTCAAGTCACCCCCTACTACCAAAAAATCCACAACAACTGGTTCGCCGGAATTGTATTCCTGACTTTGCCGGGGAAAATTGACCAACAGGTAAGGTTCAGCGGCAGCGGGAAAGGGCCGGGACTGTCCTACCAAAAAATCCCGGTCGACAAAATTCCCAAACTCTTTAAGTGCCATTCCCTTTTCGTCCGTCAAAAATGCCACCACCCGATAGGTCCCGGCATTGAACTCCTTGGAGAATACAGCCTGTGGATAGGCCTGCGGATCTCCCCCGTTCACGGAAACCATAAGGGGACGCTGCTGTCCAAAAGGGAAATTCTTGATGTTGAATTCAAAAGGCACCTTGCCGGGGGGGAAAGTCTCATTGCCAAGCGGCCTGTAAAGCTCAAGCATGGCATCGGGAAATCCTTCTGATGGCAACACCGTGACCGTAACAGGAACTTCAGGGGTTGTTTCTTCTACCGTAGTCTCGCTTAAAACTTCTTCCTTTGAAGACTTGTGAGAGCATGCCATCAGGCAAACTGTTAAAAAAATGAGAAGGATGAAAGGAATTTTAATCATTTGTTTTGGCGCATATGGGATCAAAGGTATTTAAAAATAGACTAAAAAAATTTACCTTGCGGGATAATAATTCAAGATATGCGCGATATTTTATATCAGGAGGTCCCCTCCTTGGACCTGGCCGATTTCACTTCGGGAGATCCGGAAAAAAAAGCAGCCTTTGTAAAGCAGTTAGGCGATGCCTATCAAAACATCGGTTTTGTCGCTATCAAAAACCACGGACTATCCCAATCCCTCCAGGATAAACTATATACAGCGATTCAAGCGTATTTTAATCTACCGGATGAAATTAAATCGAGGTATGAATATCCCGAAATCGGTTATCAACGGGGATATACCGGAAAAGGCAAGGAACATGCCAAGGGAAGAAACACGGGAGATTTGAAGGAGTTTTACCATGTGGGGCAAGACCTGTCCCATATACCGGAAACGGATACGGTTAAATCCACCTATCCGGCAAATGTTTGGCCTGCCGAAATCCCTGATTTTAGAGCGATCACCTTGGAAGTATTTTCAGCCATAGAAAATGCGGGCAAAATCATGCTCCGGGCCATAGCCTTACATTTAGAATTGGTAGAAGAATACTTTGAAAATAAAGTACTATATGGAAATTCAATCTTGCGGTCAATTCATTACTTCCCCATCGAAAATCCCGATACCGTACCCGCAGATGCCGTTCGGGCCGCCGAGCATGGAGACATCAACTTGATCACCCTCCTTATGGGAGCCAGTGCGGACGGACTTCAGGTCCTTCGACGAGATGGGAAATGGATACCCATCACCGCACTGCCTGACCAACTCGTGGTGAATGTAGGGGACATGCTGGAGCGACTGACCAACAATACGCTGAAATCCACCATTCACCGGGTGGTCAATCCACCTCGGGAAAAGATGAATAGCAGCAGGTACTCAATTCCCTTCTTTATGCACCCCCGCGCAGAGATGGATCTTTCCTGCTTGACAGGGTGTATGGAGGATGACAATCCCAAACAGTTTGAGGACATCACGGCCGGTGAATTTCTTGAAGAACGGCTTCGGGAACTGGGCCTGAAAAAATAAAACCAAAAGTTGACAAATGTCCGATTGGAAATCTTATAAATCCAAACCAGTAATACCCTTACTCAAATCAGTCCCTAACTGAAATGTAGGCCGAATGGATATGAGGTAGGTGATAAATCAGCCTAACAATTACTTGTAAAGAACCTATCTTATGACCATACGGAGAGTACGGTATTATATCTATCTGAAAGATGTATTGGTACTTTCCCTTACTGCATTTGGGGGACCTCAGGTTTTTTTGGCCATGATCATCGACATGATGGTCAATCGAAGGGGGTATATTACCGAAAAAGACCTTTTGGAGCTGAATGCGCTTTGCCAGGTGCTTCCGGGACCCACTTCCACGCAGACCATCTCAGCCATCGGGTATCGTATAGGTGGACCGCCACTGGCTTACCTTTCGTTGCTTGTATGGATTTTACCTGCCACCATCTTGATGATAGGCACGGCAATTCTGATCGAATACCTGCAAGAAAATACCCCTGGGTCACTCAGTTTTGCTAAATTTATCCAGCCCATGGCCATCGGCTATATTATCTATGCGGCACAGGTCACTATCCGTAAAATGATTCACACCGCCGAAGCTGCCATTCTGATGATGATTGCGGCATTTGTGGCCTTTTTTTACAATTCCCCCTTTATTTTCCCTGTGATGCTGTTAGTTGGTGGATTAATAACCACCCATAATTATAAGAAACAACCTGTGATAGAAGAAAAACCAGGAATAAAAATCCAATGGCGCAATTTTGTCCTTTGGGGGGGAGTACTGGTTGGAGCAGCGGTTTTGGGCCATTATACACGGCTATTGCCTATCAGGCTTTTTGAAAACTTCTATAGAAACGGCAGTCTTATCTTTGGTGGGGGACAGGTTTTGGTGCCTTACCTGTATACGGAGTTTGTGGAGTATAAAAAATACCTTAGTGCGGAGGAGTTCCTTACTGGCTATGCCATTTCCCAAAGCATCCCCGGCCCAACGTTTAGCATCAGTTCTTATATCGGGGCGCTGTCCATGCGGGAATGGGGTATTCCGGGTTTTATTCTTGGAGGTTCCATTGCTGCCGCCGGCATATTCTTACCAGGTACTTTTTTGATATTTTTTGTTATCAAATTTTGGGATGAACTGAAAAAATACCGTCCGGTAAGGGCTGCTCTGGAAGGGATCAACGCGGTAAGCTGTGGTATGCTTATGGCTGCTGCCTATTTATTGTTTGAACCTATGGAAAGCAACCTTTTCAATATTCTCGCCATTATTGGCACCTACCTGTTGCTACAGTTTAGCCGCATTCCCTCCCCGCTGATTGTGGTGATAGGGGTCGCTGCGGGAATCAGCTATCAATGGTTAGTCCGGAATTTGGACTGGTTTATGTAGAACCAATTTTTTAATGTTTGCCAATACTATTTCAAGAAATATAAATGAGAAGAGGAAACGGTACCGATGAATTTATTATACATTGGTTTTTAGCGCTTGACACAAAACGTTTTAAGAAGTGTGTTTGGCTTCAAATTTCATAAAGACACCGCTCAGCGAAGTAATTGCGGTAAATAAAAAAAACATCAAACTAAATGCCACGGCGGTATTTTTGTCAATGGCCACATATTCGTAAGCCAACACAAAAACAAGTTCCCTTGCTCCAACGCCGCCAATCGTCAAGGGCAAAACAGAAACCACACTCGACACTAAAAAAACAAACAAATAAGCAATAAATTGATCCGTAACCCCCAATGACAGCAGAATAAAATAAGCACTGAAAACTTGCAGGACCTGATTTAAAAATGAAAATCCTGTGGTCTGCCAGAGTGATCCGAGAAAATCCCTAAAAAAAAGAACCATCACCCCATAAAATCCGGGCGGGATAAGAATCAATCCGATAAGTCCTATCCAAGTTAGGTCAATAGGAAGTGGCCAGTCAACTTCCAAAAAAATAGCGAGGGTAAACATTAAAAACATCAACACCGCAAGGCCATTTCCCCTATCCAACACCACTGCACGTATCAGGTTTTTGGCTGGTATTTGAAGGGATTTTCGAAGCAAGTAAACCTTATACCCATCTCCCCCTATCCCACCCGGGAGAAACAGGTTGTAGAACATACCGATTCCGTACAATTTCAGGTGCTCCCTATCTTTTAGGAAAATGCCAATATCCCTGAAATATCCATTTAGCCGATAGGAACAAAACACTTTGGAGGCAATATAAAAAACCATGGCCAATGCCAACCAACCTGCATGAGCGTTTCGGATAACTTGCCAAGTAGTGTCAACCTCGATTTTACTGAATACCAAATATAAAGCCCCTACAGTGAGTGTGATTTTAAGGGCCAACTTCAAAAATTTGTTATTCACCTCGGTAGGTTTCTTTGATCCTGTAGGTTTTTTTGTTCTGGGATTCGAAATAGGTTCTCACAATTATTTCCGCCACTATGCCGGTTGTGATCAGTTGAATCCCTCCCAATAAAAAAATAAACCCGACCAACAAAATGGGGCGGCCCCAAATGTCTTCCCCCAGGATTTTCAGGATAAGCATATAGATGTTGATCAGGACCCCGGCAATAAACGCCAACAAACCTGCCGTGCCAAAAATATGTATGGGCCGCTGAAAATATTTTTGAAAAAAAAGCATCAAAATCAGGTCTGCAATCACTTTGAAAGTCCTGCTGATTCCATATTTGGAAGTGCCGTAGATTCTCGGATGATGCTTGACAGCCACTTCGGTCATTTTGGCTCCCTCTTGCTTGGCCAATACCGGAATGAAGCGATGAAGCTCTCCATAGAGTCCGAGGTTTTGTGCGATGTGGGCTTTATAAACCCTTAGGCTGCACCCATAATCAGACATATATACTTTGGTGGTGTTCCGGATCACCCAATTGGCAATTTTACTGGGAAGCTTGCGCAACACAAACCCATCTTGTCTGTTTACCCGTTTTCCGGCCACGACATCCCAATTTTCAAGCTTCGCCTTATTGAGCATCATGGGTATGTCAGAAGGGTCATTCTGAAGATCCCCGTCCATGGTGGCAATGTACGTGCCTTTTGCATGGTCGATGCCAGCCGATAGTGCTGTGGTCTGTCCGTAGTTTTTGTTGAAAATTAAAACAGAGGTCCGGTGGTTGGCGTGTTGTTTGATTTCCTCCACCGTAAGATCAGTAGAACCATCATCGACCAAAATAACCTCATAATCCAAATTTTGCAAGGAGTCGTAAATGGCCGCAAGCAGTGGTTTGATGTTTTTTTCTTCGTTGAAAACGGTAATTACTACTGAAAGTTCCGGTGTTGGCATAAACTTAGTTTAGCCAAAAATACGCCTTTTTACCCCACCTGACAAATCCATGACAGAAAGATTCAACTCACCCTAAAATCCTTCGATTAGACTGCTTGTTGAAAAGAAAGATAATTTACCTATCTTCAAGCTTGCTTTCAGGCCGATTGGCCGCAGATAATCTTCAATCAAACCTTTTATTAACCATAAAATCCCCACCAAAATGAACGCAAACTCCAGAAGAGATGCCCTGAAGAACATGGCATTAGGGAGCGGATTGGCTCTTATCGCCCCCGCCGCTTTATTATCGTGTGCACAGAAAGGAAATCAGGAACAACAAAGTGAAAATCAAGAAGTCAAAAAGGACAAGGTTGGTGTAGCACTTGTAGGATTGGGTTACTACAGCACTGACCTGTTGGCACCAGCCCTGCAACTTACCACCAACTGTTACCTGGCAGGCATCGTGACCGGCACTCCTTCCAAAGCTGATACTTGGAAAGAAAAATACGCCATTCCAGAAGAAAACATCTACAATTACGAGAACTTTGATTCCATCAAAGACAATCCTAACATCGATGCGATCTACATCGTGCTCCCACCATCCATGCACGAGGAGTACGTGATTCGTGCCGCAAACGCCGGCAAACATGTCTGGTGTGAAAAACCAATGGCAGTTACCGCTCAAGAATGTCAGAACATGATAGACGCCTGCAATAAAAACGGTGTGAAATTGTCCATCGGTTATCGGCTGCATCATGAACCGAACACCCAGGAATACCGAAGTATAATCAATGAGAAAAAACTCGGGGAGATCAAAAGCCTGCAATGTGCCGCCGGCTATCAGGAAAACCGTACCGACCATTGGAAGCAGAAGAAAGAAATGGGAGGCGGCGTAATTTATGATATGGGGGTGTACTCCATTCAGGGGGCAAGATGTGGCACTGGCATGGAACCTATCGCCGTCATCGCCGCCAAGACTACTTCGACCCGCCCCGAAATATACAAAGACGGCCTTGCAGATGTGGTAGAGGCTACTTTGGAATTTCCAGGAGGTGTAATGGCCGATATAAAAACCTCTTTTGCCGAAAACACCAACTTCCTAACGGTCCCCTGCGAAGAGGGTACTTTGGAAATGCAACCTTTCTCCGCTTATGCTGGGGTAAAAGGAACAAGCCCCTTGGGAGAAATAAACCATCCTTACGAAGTACCCATGCAGCAGGCCATGCAAATGGACAACGATGCCTTGTCAATCCTGGAAAACAAGCCTGTCCTTGTTCCCGGAGAGGAAGGGTTGAGAGACATCCGCATAGTGGAAGCCATTCTTAAAAGTGCGGAAACGGGCGAAAAGGTATCGATATAATTTTCTTCAACGTACAGAACAGTATGCTAAGTCTTCGTTCTGTACGTTTTCATTTACACCTTAATCTCGGATATTTCCAGCTTATGTCTTGGAAAAAAGAAATCAAAGCATTTGCCTATCACCTAAAGATCGAACGTTCACTTAGTCAAAATTCCATTTTGGCCTATATTCAAGATATAGAAAAACTGAGCAACTACCTAAAAAGGTCCTCCCCTGAACTTGCTCCCGAAGCGGTGGAATACGGACATTTGAGAAAATTTATCATTGACTTATCCGCATTGGAAATTTCTGAATTCACCCAAGCCAGGATTGTGTCAGGCATTAGGGCATTTTTTAAATATTTGATGTATGAAGATAAAATAACCCAAAATCCGGCCCAGCTTTTGGAAGCTCCAAAGCTTACCCGAAAGCTGCCAGATACCCTGAGTTTTCCGGAAATCGAAAAACTGCTGGAGGCCATCTCATTGGGTAGCCCGGAGGGTCACCGCAACCGGGCCATGCTGGAAATCCTTTACAGCAGTGGGCTGAGGGTTTCTGAATTGGTAAATCTGAAAATTAACCAAATTTATATGGAAATTGGCTTCCTTCGCATCTTGGGAAAAGGTAACAAAGAACGCCTTGTACCCATAGGTTCAGATGCGCTGAAATACCTTCGGCTATACCTGCAACATGTCCGAAATCACCAGGTAATTGCACCGGGTCATGAAGACACGGTATTCCTGAACAGACGCGGTAAAAAACTATCCCGGGTGATGGTCTTTTTAATTATCAAAAACCTTGCAATCGAAGCTGACATCGCCAAGAACATCAGTCCACATACTTTCCGACACAGTTTTGCCACCCACCTCATCGAGGGGGGAGCGGACCTAAGGGCAGTACAGGAAATGTTGGGACACGAAAGTATCACGACCACCGAGATCTACACGCACCTTGACCGGGATTACTTGAGGCAAGTGCTGACTGAATACCACCCTAGAAAATAACTCTGATCCGGCAACAGCAAGATTATCAAATCCATATGGCGCGTTTAAAGCTGGCATAAGCTAGCTCATATATTTTATTTTGATTAATTATCTGCTCCTTTTACATATTAAAAGCATAATTTAGCGGTTCGAATCTTACCCCAATCCCCGTGTATAAAGCCTTAGTAAAACCCATTTTATTTCGTCAGGATCCAGAAAAGGCACACGATTTCACTTTTTCCTGGATCAAAAGGACCTTTAACCTACCTCTAATCGGCCCTGCCATCCGATATAATTTCCGATACGATGACCCAAGCCTCGTGCAGGAAGTTTTTGGGCTTACTTTCAAAAACCCAATTGGGCTGGCGGCTGGCTTTGACAAAGACGCCAAACTTATAGACGAAATGGCAAGTTTGGGATTTGGTTTTATTGAGATTGGAACGCTTACCCCAAAACCTCAAGGAGGAAACCCACAGCCCAGGCTTTTTAGGCTACCCCAAGACCAGGGACTCATCAACCGGCTGGGATTCAACAATGGGGGAGTCCTTGCAGCGGCGGAACGCTTGAAAAAAAGAAAATCAGATGTAATCATTGGTGGAAACATAGGCAAAAATAAGGATACGCCCAATGAAGAGGCCGTTGGCGATTACCTCTTTTGCCTCGAAGCCTTACATCCGTATGTGGACTATTTCGTGTTGAATGTAAGTTCCCCCAACACACCAAATCTTCGGGAACTACAGGAAAAAGAGCCTCTAAAGAAACTCCTCACAGCAGTAATGGAAGCAAATGACACAAAAGCAACTCCAAAACCGATTCTACTAAAGATAGCTCCGGATCTTACCGAAGGTCAACTGGATGATATTGTGGAAATTGTCATGGAGACGGGTATCGCAGGAATAATCGCCACAAATACCACACTGGACAGAAGCAACCTGCTCACTGATGCGGAAGAAGTCAGTGATATTGGAGCTGGAGGCCTTAGTGGAAAACC
>JBBQXZ010000179.1:0-9577 GCA_038209145.1 Cytophagales bacterium
AAGTCGAAATGGGGTATTACAAAAAGGAAAACCCAAAGGATAAAATGCGCTTAAGGAATTTTATCTGCAAGAATTGGCTGGAAGTTTGGTTTTAAGGATGAATGGATAATGGTTTTTTAGATAAAATCCGTTAAAAATCCGTAAACATCTTAAACAAATCGAATATTTATATATTATGGTGTATATTTAAAGTCACAAATTTTAAAGCCATGATTTTACATTTTTCAGTCCAGAATTTCCGCTCCATCAAAAAGCGAATGGAAATAAGCTTCAATAAAACTGGTTTGAAAGGACTTCCCAATAATTATTTTGTGGGGCCTTGGAAAACCAAAATTTTGAAAACTGCAGTCCTATATGGCCCCAATGCCGCCGGGAAAAGCACTTTGTTGAGGGCTTTTAAAGCAATGGAATTTATGGTTTTGAATTCTTCTGGATTCAGGCCCGATCAATCCATTCCCCCGTATGAACCGCATTTGTTGGATACGGCCTTTCGAAAGCAAGCAGTAGCATTCAGGATTGTTTTCTTTGGTGAGGATCAGGTGAAATATGAGTTTGAGTTGGCTTATCTCGAAAAGAAAATTGTCCGTGAGGAGATGCATTATTACCCTAATGGGGTGCAATCGCTTTTATATCAAAGGGACCGGGATACAGAAATCAAGTTTGGTGATAGCTACAAGGGAGCCAAAAAGGCTATAGAAAAAATGCTGTTACCTAATCAGTTGTTTATTACAAAAGCTGTTGAAAACAATGTAGCGTCTTTGATGGAACCTTATCGTTTCTTTGGCAAAGGAATGATGGTGTATCCATTTCTCGATGAAAATCATGAATCCAATCTGACTAGATTATACGCCAGGCGTTTGGTAGAGGAGGGAGATTCGGGTTTTTCCCGAAAGTTGAATGCTTTGATCTGTGCATTGGATACTGGTATTGTATCAGTTTCTGCCAATGAAATAGATGAGAACAGCTTTAGGTTTCCGGAAAATGTACCGATGGAAATAAAGATAAAAATTAAGGAAGATTTCAAATACGATATCAAAACCGAACATCCCCTATTTGAAAATGGGGAGAAAGTTGGACAAGAATACTTTGACGTAGAAGACGAGTCTACAGGCACGAAAAGCCTTTTGGTTATTGGGGGGATTATTTTGGATTCATTAGAGACAGGAAGGGTTTTGGTAGTTGATGAATTTGAAAAGAATTTGCACCCTTCTATCACAAGTTATTTGATTGGTCTATTCCACAATCCGTTAACTAATCCCAAAAATGCCCAGTTGATAGTTGCTACCCATGATATCACGCAGCTGGGCAGTGGTGCTTTTAGAAGAGATCAGATTTGGTTTGCGGAGAAAAATGAATTTGGTGCCACAGAGTTATATGGTTGTTCTGATATTACCGGAATAAGATCAGAAAATCCTTTAGATAAGTGGTATGCTTCAGGTAGGCTTGGTGCTACGCCAATTATTGATGATGTAGACTTTTTGATTAAAATGCAGGAAGATGTCCCAGCGGAAACTGAATAGAAGAGTATTGATTCTTTGTGAAGGTGTGACGGAGAAGCTCTATGCAACGTCTTTTAGGTCAACCCTTTCCAGAAATTTGCAGAGAAGTATTTCTGTGGAAGTTGCTTTGGGTGATCTACAGGATCCATTGAATTTAGTAAAAGAGGCGATTGTCAAACGGAAAAAAGCAGATATGGAAAAAAACTCGTATGATTCGGTTTGGCTTTTTTTTGACCACGATTACTGGCCGCAATTGAAGGAAGCTTTCACCTTGATAGAAAGAGAAGGGTTTGACATCGCTTTTACTTCTTTATGTCTGGAACACTGGTTTATTCTGCATTTTGAAGATTGTGGAAGAGCTTTTCAAAGAGGGGATGAAGCTTTGAGGCATTTGAGAGGTTTGTGGCCGGAGTTTCATAAGACAAAGTTGAATCATTATGCCGTTCTTCAAGATAAAATAGACATAGCAATCCAAAGAGCAAGAAGTATGAATAAGAGATCGGAAGATTCCCCGATATTTGAGAAAAACCCATACTGTTCTATTCCAGGATTGATTGACCTTTTCCGTTTTTTGTAAACAAATCCTGTCATTCTAATTTCTTTTTTTGGATTAATTGGCAGAATATACAATCAAAGAAAATTTGAATTCTATTTTTAAACCACTTGAGAAGGGAATGACAGCGTTTAGCTAACACTCCCCCTATTTCAAAAAAAACTCCTTTTTTTGCATAAATAGCTCTTAATTAGATACGTACTTTAAGCCGGAGTTCCCGATATCGGCTACGTTGCATCGGGATAGACTTCTCCTCCGGCATTAAAATTAATCCAAAAAAAAGACCTTCTTTTACATGAAGGTCTTTCAATTCATAATGTACCTTGATCCGGAGGTCCCGATATCCGCTACGCTTCATCGGAATGGACTTCTCCTCCGGAATTAAAATTAATCAAAAAAAAAAGACCTTCTATTTTAAGAAGATCTTTCAATTTACGATGTACCTTGGGCCGGAGTTCCCGATATCCGCTACGCTGCATCGGGATGGACTTCTCCTCCGGCATTAAAATTAATCCAAAAAAAAAGGCCTTCTATTATAAGAAGATCTTTCAATTTACGATATACCTTGGGCCGGAGTCGAACCCCATGGATTTTGTGATTTTTTAAATTAACTCTAAATAGTTAAAAATGGCTCTTTAATGATCTATTTACACTTTAATGACGGTTTTGGTGAACCGAATATACTAGTATAAGCTAGTATGTAATCCATTTAAATCTAAAATATGTTTGCCAATAGTTTGCCAAAAAATGAATTCTGGCTAACTTGGAATGAATTCAGATACCCCTTTCCTATGGCAACCATTAAATTCCTAATCCGAAGCAAAGCGAATAAACATGTTCCTGTTTTGGGGCAAATCCGTATTTTATGAGTTGTCAATTTTAATCATACAGGATTCAATACCCTTAAATAGGATTAGCGCTCAAAGGCATGATAATGGAGGCTAAATAAAGCTTACAGCAATTAAAATGGCGAATTATACATTTATTAAGGGGAAATCCCCACTTGTCTTTGCAGCTATTCATGACGGACATTCAATCCGGGAGGAATTAAATCCGCTCTATAAGCTCACAAAGCTTGAGCGATTGCGGGAGGAGGATCCATTTACCGCTGAATGGGCGAGGTGCTCCGACAGTCACATCATAGTACATCAATCCCGATTTGAGATGAACATCAATAGGTCTAGGGACAAAGCAGTATATCTCCGGCCTGAAGATGCTTGGGGGTTGAAGGTCTGGAATACGGAATTGAAGCAAGAGGTTATTGATAGATCTTTGGCTGTGTATGATAATTTTTATAAAGAAGCCAGAATTTATTTTGAAGGACTTTTAAAATTGCACAAAAGGCTCATTGTATATGATATTCATTCTTACAATCACCGCAGGGAAGCAGAAGATAAAATAGCAGATCCGGAGACAAATCCAGAAATCAATTTAGGTATGAAAAACATGGATCATGAGCTTTGGGAACCAATTGTAAAAACCTTAACCAATCACTTGAAATCGTTTGATTATAACGGGCGCCATCTGGATGTCCGAGAGAATATAAAATTTAAAGGAGGCTATTTTGGACAGTGGCTGTTTGAGCAATTTGGAAGTGACATTTGTCCGATAAGCATAGAATTCAAGAAATTTTTTATGGATGAATGGACAGGAGAAGCCTTTCAATTAGACTTAAAGCTCGTTTACAAGCTTTTGCAATCTTCAAAACAGTCCGTTGAAGCTGCATTGGAAGGAATCAATACATTATCAGCTGAATGATTGATCCTGATTTGATAGCATCTATTTGCCATACTTTTGAAAGAGGGAAGAGTGTACGCAGATATTTGTCCTCAGGAAGCAAATTGGTTATTGATCAAAAATTGCCCTACATCTGTGTTTACAGGTATATCGATAAACCAGAGCCCTATATTTCTTCGCTTTTGAAAACCCAGGGAGCATATTTGATAGCGAATGCGGAATTGGAATTAGGCACTTTACTTCGATGTTTAATTGAAGTGGCCATCAAAGATTTCAAATCATATTTGATTGTGGAAATTTGGAACAATCCGGAATCGGCCAACAGAAAGAACATTGAAATATGGCATCCCGGAGAAAAGATTACTGCAACGATTATGTCTCTGCAGAAGGGGTTTTCCGAATTTAACATTTTGATGCCTGGGATTGGAACAACTCTCATCTCCTCCAATCAGCGACAACCCGAATTTTTCAATCCCTTGCTCCCGCTGGATGAGCTAAAAAAAACAGGGACTTTGTCCATTGGTCTGGCTATTCCCCTTTTTTTCAGGGATACAGAAACCAAGCAGGGCTATCCAATATTTTTTAGAAAAATCAGAAAGAAATTTGCTCAGATCATTCAGCAGGCTGCATATGAATTTGTACGTGTGCAGTCGGACAATAAGTTTGAACATTATTTCACGCTGGGTAAAACCCGATTAGATAATCTGGTCAGATCTGCAGACAGGAGAATCTCAGAAATCAGTGAAAAAATGAATTTTATCCTGAGAGTTACCCCTGTCAATTCCACCGAAGAATGGGCAAAATTTCAAGAAAATAAATTTTTAAAACTACCAAAATTTACTTACCGCCTAATCTCGCTTGATCCGGAAATTGAAAAACGAAAACTTTTTAATATTCCAATTGAAAATATTGAACATCCAACACTGGCTTTTCTTCTACGGGATAAACGCATGGAATTGGAGAAGCAGCTTATAATGTTGGAAGAGCGGGGGACCCCGAAATTTCTGGATATCAGCCGAAATATTTTTGAAAATGTAGGGTCTACTGTAAAAAAAGCGGCGCTCTCTTTATTAACAGATCAATGGCCTAACGAGCAGGAAGAGTATCAAGCGGTGAATGCGGTGGATTTTGCTAGAGCGGCAGGAGCTGAATTGGAGCTTTATCGACAACACTTCCCTACACTAGCATTAAAGGTGAAAATAAAAGATAACGTCAACGGGCTCATCGTCTCAGGACCGGAGCTCTCGATTGGAAAGGATCTGACAATAAGCAGTGCCAGAATGAATGCACTGATTCAACACGAGGTAGGAACCCATATGCTTACTTATTGCAATGGTCGAAGCCAACCTCTTGGACTGATGTATACCGGGTTTGCAGGGTATGAACAAACGCAGGAAGGAATGGCAGTTCTCTCCGAATATCTCGTTGGTGGTCTCGATATCAACAGGCTTAAGCTGTTGGCTGCAAGGGTTCTCGCAGTTGAAACTTTGATCCAAGGAGCAGATTTTATTGAAACTTTCAATGTCCTGGTAAGGGACTATGGCTTTCAATCCAAAACTGCATTTACAATTAGCATGAGGGTCCACCGCGGTGGAGGATATACCAAAGATGCCATTTATCTCAAGGGCTTAATGGATATTCTTGAATTTATTAAAAACGATGGGGAGCTTGCGCACTTGTATGGAGGGAAATTTGCACTCGAACACCTGCCCCTTATCGAAGAACTCACCCATCTTAGAATTTTAAAAAAGCCTCAACTTCCAGCTTTTCTGAATGGAGATTTGGCCAAAGAAAAAATAGAAAAAATAAGAAAAGGAATAGGATTAAAAGACTTAATCAATTAAAAATAAAACTGATTTACCATGAAGATAGCATTCATAATCAATGATATAAAGACAGAGAAAGCCAATTTTACCACAATTTATCTGGCTATGTCGGCACATAAAAGGGGACATAAAGTCTATGTTTTTGGCGTGGGAGATCTGGGTTATTCCTCTGATGG
Source organism: Cytophagales bacterium (assembly GCA_038209145.1). Taxonomy (GTDB): domain Bacteria; phylum Bacteroidota; class Bacteroidia; order Cytophagales; family Cyclobacteriaceae; genus Lunatibacter. The sequence goes on from JBBQXZ010000179.1 coordinate 5,792, forward strand.
GCACATGTTAGCACAGGCTAAGTCTGTAGGCGAGCAGACATTTAAAACCAATGAAACATTTTTTAAAGCGCTTGAAAAGTCAGAGCCTACACGGCTAAGCTCTGTGGATTTGGATGTATTATACCTACGCAATGACCCATCCGAAGATATTAATGACCGGAATTGGGCACAAAATGCCCCCTTTATTTTTAGTCAAATAGCCATGAGAGACGGTGTGATCGTTCTAAATCATCCCGCCAGTCTGTCCAATGCGATAAATAAAATGTACTTCCAGCATTTTCCGGAAATATTAAGGCCTAAAACCATAATTACCCGTGACCCCAAAGAGATTCAGGAATTTTTTGAGGAGCAAAAGCAATGCATAATTTTAAAGCCTCTTCAGGGATCCGGAGGAAAAAATGTATTTATAGTAGATAAAAATTCCAAAGGCAATCTCAACCAAATCATTGAAGCTATTTCCATTGACGGTTTTATTATTGCGCAAGAATACCTTCCCAAAGCCAAAGAAGGTGATACCCGCTTTTTTTTAATGAACGGCCTGCCTCTGGAGGTAGATGGAAAATATGCGGCTTTGAAAAGAGTGAATAAATCCGAGGATATTCGCAGCAACATTCACGCTGGCGGATCAGGTGAAAAGGCAAATGTCGATAAGGAAATGCTGGATTTAATTCAAATCTTAAAGCCCAAGCTGGTACAGGATGGGATGTTTCTGGTAGGGGTGGACATTGTTGGTGACAAACTTATGGAGGTAAATGTATTCAGTCCCGGAGCACTTAACATGATTTCTAGCCTGTATGAAGTGGACTTTGGTGCTGCGGTGATAAAAGCGATAGAGAATAAAGTACGCTATAAAAAAACCTACGGCCAATATGTGGACAATATCACCTTAGCTACTTTATAAGTTTTTCTCGAGAAGCTATTCCCTGGTAAATAAAATAATAATTAAAACGCTATTACTCTATTTATTTATCACAGGATTGACTATCACTCTTGGATGGATGAATGGTAGAAGAATTCATCAATCAGCCCCCGATGGAGGTCTTGAGAGGAAGTTAAAAGGGGAGGAATTTAGAATGTGATGCTTAATTACCAGACAAATGGTCAATTTAGCGTGACCTATTTTAGAATATTATGGAACTAGATGCCAAGAAAATAAAGATTGTTCAGGATATTTTAGGACTTGAGAATTCTAAAGTTTGACTGAGATTGAAGTGATTTTAAGTGCTAAGAACAGCCGAGGCGTGTATCAAAATTCTCTATATCCCATGAGTAAGGAAGATCTGGAATCAAGGGTTGAGGAATCAATGAGCGACTTTAAAGCTGGTAGGGTAAAGAGTTCTGAAGAGCTTTTGAGGAAGTATGACAAGTAAATATGAAATTACTTGGACTGATTTTACAGAAAAGCAATTAGACTTAATTTTTGACTACTATCTGGTTGAGGCTGGATATGGAGTAGCTCGAGAAATTATTCAAAGCTTGGTTTCGAGAGGAGAAATCCTAAAGAGTTTTCCGGAAACTGGCCAGATTGAATCCACATTGTATTCACTCCCAAATGAGTTTAGGTATCTAGTTGATGGGAATTACAAAATCATCTATCACTTAGCGGACAACTTGGCTGTGATGATTGATGTCTTTGATACCCGTAGAGATCCAAAGAAAATTAAAAGAGGATTAGAGTAGCAAGCAGTTTTAATAATGATGCTTACACTGCGCAATTTCCAATGCTCCATCTTTCACTCGATAGACCAAACGATGTTCACGGTCAATCCTTCGAGACCACCAGCCTGACAATTCATTTTTGAGTGGCTCAGGCTTGCCAATACCTGTGAAAAGAGTCCTTTGACATTCCTTTATCAACGTATTGATTTTTTTTAGCAGCTTAAGATCTGCCTTGAGCCAGTATTGATAATCACTCCAACCATTTGGATAAAAAATAACATCCATCGAAGTAGAGGTTTATGGTTCAATTAAATCCCTTTTTACTCCTAGTCCTTTATTGGCTTGATCAAGGGCTTCGAGCAATCTCTCTGCATTTTTCGGGCTACTCATCAAGTAATACGTTTCCTGCAAGCCTTCATAGTCAGACTTAGATAAGACCACTACATCTTCTCCGTTAGCTCGGGTGACGTAGAGTGCTTTTTGATCATTGACGACCCCGTCCAGATGAGCCTTCAGATTCTGACGAAAATTAGAGTAAGTAGTGACATCCATGATTTCCAAGTTTTTACAAATATAGGGATTTGTACAAGATCGTGTACAAGTTGATAGAAATTTATAGCGTGTAATAATTTGAGAAAAATCCTTTAAGTTGGATGTAAGCTACTTTGTCAGTTTGCAGAACAGCTAAGATTATAATTGGCTCATACCTCATATTTGGGCCTTTCGGTCTCCGGTCATCGGGCCCAATAGAAGAAAATAAGGATAGGGCATCATTGCGGATACCCAAATTATTTAATCTGTATGTACGCTATTCTGCCAGTACGAGAATTCTCTTTGGTCAATGGGTTGGAAGACCAATGACTCCTGCCTGCCGGTGGGCAGGGAAGACCGGAGCAAACCAGAATTCAATGTGTATTTGGATTTTCGATATTAAAATTTTCTACTGGCATGATTCCGTATAAGCATATTGTTTAATTTCGTTTACCTAAATAAACTTTAACCAATCATCTAAATTGTTTCTATTATGCAAGCTTACGTCAACTTCCTGCTTGGAGACATTGCAGCAGGTCATCGCCATAAAGATTATTATAAAAAATCTCGGAAAAATTCTACAGACGAGGATTTGCAGGAGGCCCTCGAAGAATCTGAAAAAATCTTCAGCCAAGAGCGAATGCCTGGGTTTGCGGGTTACTGCGGATTAAAGCGAGAGAGCTTTCCTTCAACGGATCAACTTTCGGAAGATCAACTGGCACAGTTGACCTCCGCTTTTGTATTGATGATGGAGTCATGGAATCTGTTGGTTTCCTTTCCTGACGACCTTCCACAGATTAGGCGATATGAACTGCTGATGAACATTTTAGTAAAGCCTGTGATGATCATTCAGCATGGATTTTACGGCTTTGACTTTTGTACGGGCAATCCAGTAGGCTGCGAATTGGGTGAGTATTGTTCGTGTTTGAAGATTGTTTAAGTTTTCCCAAAGTCAAGAATGATAAAGAAAGTAAACCTGTAGGTTAATATGATGGAAATTGTATATACATTTAATTTTACTAATATTAAGTTATTAGTGATAAAGTGTAATGATGAACCTCCTGATGCTCTGGAAGTTATTAGCAGTCAATGAAGTTCTGCTGAGTTTCTGAGGGTTTTTTTTACTAATAATCATAAAGACTATTTTAGTGCATATGGGCGAAGTGATCTTACAAGACTTGTGAGGGAAGCTCTAGACCTTGTTACAGCTCTTTTTGAAAAGCTATATGAATTTGGTAAAAATGAAGATTCGTATAATTCTACTACTTTATTCAAACCCTTGGATAATAGGGAATACGATATAGCCGCATACGACTTGCAAAAGTTAAAAGCAAAAGGAGAAGAAAGGCAGAGTTATTTTAGGGTCTATGGCATCAAGTATAAAGAAAGCGTAATCATAACCGGGGGTGCGATCAAGCTAATAAAGGAAATGAGAAATAGGCCTCACACGAACAACGAGTTAAAAAACTTGAGTTAGTGAAGAAGTTTCTCGAAGGAGATAACGGTGGACTAGATCTAGTTATTTAGATATTAAATGATATGGAGAACTCAAATCAAAAAATCGAAGCGTTAATCGCTAATTCCTCCCTTTCGAGC
>JBBQXZ010000180.1:0-9518 GCA_038209145.1 Cytophagales bacterium
TTTTGAGTCGGCTTTGTCTGATTTGCCGCGCCTGATCCCAAGCGACTTTTTCAGCTCCAAACCGGGGAGTACCGTAAAGGGGAAATTGTGGCCGTTCAGGAAAGAGATCAAAAGCTCGCTGTAAAGTCCGGTGTGCTCCAGACCAAACAGCATCTCATCATGGGTCACCTGTCCCAAAATTTCCATGAGCCATTCGGCCATGGCTTCAAAGCCTTCCAGGTCACTGAAAACACCCTGTATTCATCGGAACAGGCTCCATGTGTCTCCTGCATAATAGGCGAAGTGGTACTCACCGGCATAAAGTAGTCGAACTATACGTCTATCGGCGTTTCGTTATTCACAGAGGTATCAAAATACCCATTCTCCGAAACATGCTTAGCGGAAGGCAAGTATACAGGTTTTCTTCCAAAACCTTGTGTTGATTGGCTGCGTTTTTAATAAGTATCTGCTTGCCGATTTGGTAATCCTAGAAGCAAATCCATAGGCAGACATCAGAAGTACCAATACCATCACGCATGTGGTGAAAAATGATACAATTTACGATGAAAATACGCTAGATGAAATCTTGCCACTCCGAGAAAGTTGAAGAGAAGTCCATGGAATATCCCAGCACCCATGATGACAACTGGACAAAATGAATAATGCTCCAATTAAAGTATGAATAAGACGATTGTACTTCACAAAAGTTATTTGTGTTTTAAGCCAGTAATCAACTTCCGAAAAATAATTTTTCAGTTCATTATCAATCGATTATATTTTGTTTATACTTCGTAATTGTTTATTAATTCAAATTAAAGTATAATGGCATCCAAATCACTTTAAAATGAGTCTCAAAAACAGGATTCTTAACTTTTTTATAGATACTGTGGTCTTTTTTTTGATTGCTGTTATTATCTTAATTTTGAATAATGACTTCTTCTCGACTGACTTGATAAAGCAAATACTCATGGTACTCTATTTTGTCAACTATTTCCTTTTTGAACATTTTCTTGGAATAACTCCCGGGAAATACCTGACTGGATATCGAGTTGCCGATAGTGATTCAGATGGCAAGCCTAATTTCTGGCAAGTGTTGGTGAGAACCTTGGGCAGAGTTATTCCGCTATATTTCTTGTCTTATTTCATCACAGGCAAAGGACTTCACGATCACATTTCAAATACATATCTAATCCAAAACAAAAAATGAAAAAACTCAGTAGCATTTTAGCAATCGCACTTCTTGTACTTTCTATGTCAGGCTGTGCTACCGTATTCGGAGGCAAAGTAACAGAATACCAGAGGACAAAGCCTGCCGATGGCGAACCTCAACGTGAAGTAAGAGTTGGCGCACTGATCGCTGACATCTTACTTTTCTTCCCTGGACTTATTGTGGATTTTGCTACTGGGGCAATATACAAGCCAGAAGGAAAATAAATAGTTAGATTCTCAAACAAAACCGACTTAGATCCCAAGTTGGTTTTGTTTAATTTCACGTCAATATTTTGAACCGAACCTGCCCGACTCTTATTCCTGGGGCGATCCCGATTCGGAAAAAGTTTCCAACTGCCGGGTTCTCCCCAAAATGGACTGTAAAACCCTTTTCGCCGATTTTAGGGATTTTTGAGAAAGAAAATCGTACATGGCTTCCAAATCGCCCAACGAATCATCTGTCCAGATTACCTGTGCTTTCTTAAACGGATGGACTTGCTTTTGAAGTAAGTCTCCACTTCTTCTTGGCTTTGGTTCCTCCCATTTTTTATGTCGGCCTCCGATCGGTTTAATTTGGATTCCAGTTTTTCACCCATTCTCGCAAGGTAAGCCGGTTCCATTGAGGATTTACGCAGGGCATCTATTTTTTGGACCATGGCCTCATCTTGTCTGGTCAACCAGTTGATCAGTTCAATTTTTTTTACTGCTAGTTCCATACTTATCAGGATTTCAAGCTTTAAAGTTAACTGTTTTTCCTTTTAATTATTTAACTGAAAGGATGATACATCTGAAAATTCGTCTGCAAAGCTTCCACATTGCCCTGCCTGTACTTTCCGTCGCCGTCGGGTATTTGTGGCCTGTAAAGCCCTGGACGATGTGCAGGTCATTGTTCCGCCTCAGCAGGTTGGCTATCAAGTTTTACCGTATCGCCAGTGGAATTACTATTACTACTCTGGTACGGTAAATATCAAATTTCCGCCGGATATGCTTGGTGATGTCTTCGGCTGTCATCGGTCTTTTTCCCTACCTGTAGATAAAAGCCCAGGCTCTAGGTATATCGTTGACGTTCAGTTACGGCTGGGTGTATTTTGCCTGCTCTATTCCCGGCCCAAGGTTAAAAGGATATAGTGAATACTACCCCCTGGCCATAGATAGGGCTATAAAAATGAAAGCTGATTTATCAAAATAATCCCTTAATTAAAATCCTCGTGTAATGCTGTTAAAATTAAGTGCCGTGATAAAAAAAATTAATCATTCAACCCATAAATGCTATTTCATAAATACTATTTTATTGTAAATCTGATGATTCAAAGTGTTTAAAGTCCTAAAAACCTTATAATATTTCCTGCCTGCAAGTCCGCTTTGGTTGCCGCATCTGCCTCATCTTCCCGCAATGCTGCTATTCGAAGTGCGCCGGTCCGGTAGTCAAGAATTGGAGAATGAGTGCCAAAGCCAAACTTGTCTTTACCAAAAGTCTTGAGCATTTCTCCCAGATTGATAATATTTCTCCCAGAGGTATCGATAAATAAGTCCGTCTTTTTAAGTAATTCAACCTGCTCTTTTTCCAATTGCGTGCTTCCTGCCACATTCAGCACCATGAATTTCGCATCCGGAACGGCTTCGACTAGGGGCATTATATCGCTTAGTTTCCATTCATCCGTAATATCCAGCCAGGAACTTGGACGGCTGTCCACCATTCGGAGCGTAAGTCCGATGGGAAGCCCAATATCCCTGACCATTTTTACCAATTCTATGCACTCGGGATGGTCCAAGGTGTAGCGATGGTATTTTGGAAATATTCTTACCCCTTTCATACCCAATCGGGTAGTACTTATCTTTAGGTCCTCTTTCCAACCAGAGTAGACAGGGTTGATGACCGCAAAAGGGATCAACCGATCTTTCCATTTCCGGCTTGTATTGATTTCATCATAGAGTTCCTGATTGGCCGCCTGGGTATCTTTATAAAAAATACCGTTAATATTCGTCAATACGGAAGCCGCTATTCCATGGGCATCCATTCTTGTCACCAACTCTTTACAGGTGCTGTTTCGTACCTGACGGAAAGGCCAATGGCCAACATACGCATTGCTATCTATCCACATGGTTGCCCGACATTTTTAGTATATTATTGTAGTTTTCAAAAAAGAGCTTTTTTCTCTGGCTCTCGGTAAGGTCTGCGGCCAACACATGACCCACTCCCTGGTAAAAACTGTTGTCACAGCCAAAAAACATCCTGTCTTCTCCCACATATTCGAGGGCAAACGCAATAATATCTGCTTCATTGTTACTACCCGACACATCTACATATACATTGGGATATGGTCTCACTGCTTTGCAGGCATCCAGCCAATCTCCTCCACCTCCAAGATGGGCCAGTTGAAACATGGCCTCCGGATACCGCTCGGCAGCAATGACGAAATCCTCTGGTGTAGAAACATTCTCCGGCTCTCTCGCATCAAAAATAACCCTGGACTTGCCAATACCCACATGCATCAAAATGATCATTTTCATGTCGATGTATTTCTCGATTATTGGATAGAACAGCGGATCACTCAATTTGACATGGTTGTAAAGTTTTAAGCCGCACATGCCATGGTCCATACAACGCTTGATTTCTTCCATGGCCTCCTTTGGATAAGCAGGATTGATGGTTGGCTGTCCAATAAATCTATTGGGAAACTTGGACACTACCCCAATTATCAGGTCGTTACAAGCAATGAATTCTTCGGGCAATCCCTTACTCCCGGGAGCCATGGGTCTGGAGATGACCATTTTCTCTATGCCCAGCCGATCAGCAAAATCCAGTTGAGTCTGAGGACTGTCATCAGTAAAATAAACATGGGCATGGGAATCGATTTTCCGGTATTTCATTACTTCTTTCAAGAGATCATTCTCTTTGATCGGCTTTTCTTTACCAGAAAAACCCACCAAATGCGCTCCTATTGCAATCCCTGAAACAGAGACTGCACCTGTTGAAAAAAACTTCCTTCTATTCATAATTTCCCCACGATTCTTTAAAATAAAACTTTTTCGGCTGAATTCACACTATGATGATTACCTAAGCATTTAATACGTATTAAATTCATTTATAATTTTCGAATACGCAGTTATTTCAGGACAAGGACTCCATCCATACTATTTTCCCTTCTTTTACTGATACAGCAGCAAAATGTCCCATAATTTTCTTAATTCCATCAGGAAGGTCTATGGTCATTTCTCCTGTGGTGTGCATGGACATGATGTGGTCTATACCATTTAGCGTTTCGACAGCAACTATACCTGAATCATCCATTAGCTTTACACTTTTGACAAATGGCTCATCCCCCTCATAGCCCTCAAAGACAGAGATAAAGGTCTGTAAATTATTTCCTTGCTTTCGTCTGACGAAATAAGGTAGCGTAGCCCCTATATCTGCATTCTTCCAATCTCTTTGTCCCCAGCCCGTGGCTGCAAATAGCTCTTCACCTTCCTGACCTAGCGACCAGGCCTTGGTGGTCAACCCGTTTTCACTTTTCCATTGCGTACTCCAAATGGCATTTCCATCAGCAGCTTTTATGTCCTTGAAATCGTAAAGGGAAAGTCCCGTTGTTGCTTTCGGTGATATACCGTCAATTTCCAAGATCTCACCTGAGGCATGAAAAACATAATCCTGAATTTCACCCCCCTGCACCCTGAAGAAATCTACCACATAACTTTGCCCGTTACCATGATCGATTAACACGGAGGTACGCTTGTAAACCAGGGCATTGGAATAGGCAGTTGAAGCCATTTCCATTACTTTTATATTGGCAAAAATTTTGAAAAGTAAGACCTCTCCTCCTCTTCCTTCCCTGACTTGATTTTGTTCATCGATAAGTACCGTATTGTGGGCCAATACGCGGATGTTATTGGGTTTCTGTGGATGGTCCCACAAATATCCCAGATCTGAGAGTAACTCAGCACCTTTTTTCCAATAGTAAAGATTTAGGCTGTCATTCTCATGGTGTACCCCCCAGTGACTGGCACTCATTAGCAAGAGGCTTTCCCTCCCAAATAGGCCCGTTCGAAGATGCCCAATTCGCAAATGAGGAGGGCACCAGTCCGGGAGAGTCAGTGCAAAAACTTCTTCTTTTTCGAGACCTGGCTTTCTGTAAAACATGGAAAATGACAGGGAACCATTGGGCTTGGTAAGGTCATACGGAAGTCGAAGAACCGGTTCTACCTCACTTGCTGTAAAATCACTGTTAAACAAGGAAGATCCACTATGCAAAGCGAGTTTTTGACCGCATAATTCGTTTAAGAGCGCGAGGTAAGACCCATTATCCGGATAATTTGCGACCATTAATTCAACATAAGCCACATCCAATCTTGTGTTTTGGAATGAATCCGCATAGGGGGGATAATTCAAATCGCCCTGCAAGCCGTTAAAAAAAGCCTCCCATACCAATTTGTAATTGGTATCATGGTACAAATCCAAATTATCAATGCGCTGGTCAGATTTATCCTTATAAAGCGGCGGATCTGAATACCCCTGACCAGCCTGGGCCATATCCCATATGCCTCCCAGGGTCATCAAACCATAAAAAGGGGATTCACTGGTAGTACCATCAGGCAAATACCAACCATCCACGGTCATATGAAAACCTTCGAGGCCAAACCTTACCAAACCCGGATGCCCCACACACATCCCAACCAGGGCTGCGGCTGTTCGGTTACTTACTGACTTATTGTTCAGTCCCTTATCGCAAACCAATAAAATAGTACTTTCTAGCAAAAGATCCTTTTCAATGGTTAGTTTGTCCATTTCGGAAAACAAAGGGGTACCATCTGAATTCTTTGCCTGACAGGTAAGGTCATATGCCGTCACCACTTTTCGCACAAAGTCAGATTCCAACCCTACGCCACTTGCTCTTCCCGCACTCCAAAATCCCGTCCAAAGTATATGGTCTGCTTGGTTGGGCGGAGGACATAATTCCGGTTCAGGCAGGTTCAGTATATTAAGCGCAGCTGTTTTTGGGTCCATGTCCGCATATTCTCCATAGCCAACATGAATTAGCCAACCCGGATAGCATTTGGCCAGCCGAAGAAGAATCTGCCTGCAAGCAGCTGCATAGAAAAAATTTCCGGTAAGAAGGTATCCTTCTGCCAAAGTTCTACAAAATCCCGCTATCCATTGTACTTTCCTAGATCGAATATTGGCCGTAAAGCTGGGTCTCCCCTGTTTGTATCCAAAAATCACAAATGGGTCTCCCCCACAAAAGCTTAAAGTTTGGGGCTTCCCCCAACTGGTCTTGAGGACAATTTCCTCGGGGTATTGGCTATTGGGAAATACTTCACGACACTCGGTACATCGTATCTCTTCAGGATGATCTATGTCCCAATCCCAAAGACCATGCGGATGAACAGGCATACCCTTGTCTCGGCATGAAGGACAAGGGGTCCAAAGGGGATCACCTGGAGTTGTTTCCTCCACCATGATATCCAAAAAATCAGGCGTAATGCTGCCAATATGTTTTTTGACAATAAGGTCAATCCGCTCAAAATGTGTTCTGGCCCAATCATAATTTTCGATATTCTCCTTGGCAAATGCCAGATTTTCCTTCTTTAAAGTCAGGCAAGGATGGCTAACGGAGGTTCTGTATTTTTCCCAGTCGGACCAGTCAAGCAGCTGTTCCGTATCCGGATAACCGACACAGGTACGGCTTGCGGACGAAACTGATAAAGGACATAAATACATTCCCAAACCCAAAAGTGTACTCTGTTTCAAAAAATCCCTTCTATTCCCTGTTTTCTCTGTCATGTTTACCCATTGAATTTTCTTACAGCTGATCAAAAGTCAACCATCATCCGGTTTATTTGCATATATATGTCTGTTTCGAGGGTTGGCTTCCAAGTTCCCGGATGACCAAAGGCAAATTGGGAGGTAGCACCTTCATAGCCACCTTCCATCAACACCGTTCTGGTGGGAATGTAGGCCATCACATCGTTTGAATACCCAAGGACAAACAACCCATTCCCATATTGACTTTTTAACTTGATGGCATAATCAACTACAGGTTCTCCTCCCAGTGCGATCAAGAGTTGATCGCCCAATTTCCAGATTTGAATGGGATAGGGATAGGCGGCTTCCACTTCATTATTTTTGACTTTTCCGTACATCATCTTTGCCCATCGCTGATAATGACCACTGCTTTCTTCGATCATTTTCAAAAGTACCTCATTGGATGGTGGCTTATTTAAAGCAAGGGCAACCTCAGCGTAAGCCGATTTTATCTTTGGAGTCAGCGTTTTCATGTCTTCGTCCAAAACCCTTTTTACAGCACTGGCGAGTTCTTCCCCATATTTCCCCGCCAAAGGCAGGGTTCTGCGTGGCAAAGGATTCTGATCTCCTCCCGCTCCCTGAAAAAACAGTGCTGTGGCACCCGGATACATCTCTTCCAACGCTATCTGAGCAAAACCCGGATAGTCACCAGACCACTGATTGATTCCCAGAACAGTTGGGTGGCAGGCGTATCCAAAGGCTATGGCCATGATTTTGCCTTCCGGATCAGTAACTTTCAATACCGGAACGGCATAATCATTGGGTCCTGCCAGGTCTGTAACCTGGGCGATGGTGGCTTCCGGATTATTTCTTCTGTTGACCTGAAATCGTGTCTCCCCATTCTCCGAATATACTTTTGCAGGCACTAGGTCGGTCAGGGCTTCCCCTACCAATTGCACGATTTGTTCTTCCAACCGCTGGGAATAGCGGTTGATATTTTCAATATCTCCCTCCTCCAAAGGATATACGTGGTATAGAAAATCCCGGAGTACCGGGCCTGAATGCGAATGTGAAAAGTTCATTAGCACTGCCGCATCAGGAAGTAAATAATTGGCTTTTATCTTATCCTTTATCCTTCTTGCCATATCCCTTGGCATACCGCACAGGTCACTGGTAATAAGGACCACTGTATTATTCTCCGCATCTTGCAAGGCGAGTGCTTTTGACCAAAGCGGGTGAATGGTACCCTCAGAAGGCCCGGTTCGGGTGGCATAGCCCGCCATCCACATGGGAAATTGAGGGGTAATATCTACCCTGGAAACACCCGCTTTCCATTGAGGGGAGGTATCCTGGGCATATAGCACAGCAAAACCAAAAACGCAGTAACAAGCAATCGCCAAAAAAGGCAGGTAATGAAAGCTTTTTATATTTTTTCCAGCTCTTTTCATTGGTCTGTTAAGGGATATTCCACCATTTCAATTCCCGTCATTTTGGCAAGTTTCACCGCTTCCGCAAGTATGTTGTCTTCAATAGAAGCTGCCCATGGCGTGGTAAATATGGGAGATCTGCTTCCTTCATATCCGCCTTCGGCTAGCACTTTTTTGGTGGGAATATAGGCCATGACGTCATTCGAGTAACCCATGACAAATATATCCGGTCCAAACATCTTTTTGAGCTCAAGCGAATAACCGACAAGAAGCTCTCCTCCAAAGGCGAAAATGGATTGACTGCCCAGTTTCCAGGCTTGTACCGGGTAGGGATAGGATGTGATAAGCGCCTCCCCATTGTCCAATTTTGAAAGCAGGACTTTTGCGTTTTCTTTGAGGTATTCCGGATAGTCTGACGCGGAGCCAATTATTTCCCGCAATTCTTCTTTGGTTGGACTGGGTTTGGCAAAAGTCAGGTCAATTTCCGAATAGGCGGTAGAAAGATTGGCTTCCAACACGTTACTGTCTTCATTTAAAACCCTCTCCACTGCGGCAGCCAATTCCTTTCCATACTGCTGTGCCAAGGGAACGGTTCTCCTTGGAAGCGGATTTTGGTCAGCTCCTGCCCCCTGAAAAAAAAGAGCTGTGGTTCCCGGATAGCGGTTTTCCAATTCTATCTGGGCAAACCCAGCGTAATCCCCGGATATTTGATAATCAGACAATACCGTGGGATGACAGGCATAGCCAAAAACAATTGCTTTTAATTCTCCTTGTTGATTTTCTACTTTAATAACAGGAACAGCGTAATCGTTGGGTCCTTTTAACTCACTTTGGTAAGTTATGGTGGCTTCTTTGTTATTTCTCCTGTTGACCTGAAACCGGGTTACACCATTGTCCGCATACAAGTTTACGGGTTCAAGGGATTTAATGGTCTCTCCCACCAAATCCACCAACTGTTGTTCCAATCTAGCCGCATATTGCTCGATTTTATTCAATTCATCCTTATCTAGTTGAAACTGGTACCTGGCATAATCCGTCTCCGGGCCGGTATGGGTATGCGAACTGTTGAGGATGACCTGATCCTTGGTTAGTCCAAATTCACTCAATAAACGGTTTCTTACTTTATTGGAAAGTTCCTGTCTGATACCAACCAAATCTACTGT
>JBBQXZ010000181.1:0-9504 GCA_038209145.1 Cytophagales bacterium
CATACCACTAATAACTGATAATTATTTTGATATTTCTAGCAGGTGCAACGAATATAAGTCTATTCGTATCATAGTAAAGATTTACCTATCGTTACCGATTTGATACCAAAATGTTATTTGGACAGAATAATTCTTAAAAAAAGTTGAATGAACGCACATTATCTGTATTTTTTGTCTTCAGATTAAATTTTTGTTATTCTCCTCTACATTAAAAAATAAATGACTTTGACATTCAAAAAAACTAAATTAATGTTGAGGGAGAGCTCCGATATGCTCGATTTGTCAAGAGGTAGGTTTCCGATTGCTAATGTATATGGACGTATTTTGCCTTAATACTGAGAACCTGAGTTCGACTATATTCGGCAAACTGTCAAGGAAAGAAAATTAGCGGGATTTTTTCATCATTGTTGCTAGAAAAGGCAACAATGCCGCCAAAATAAATCAGTTTTCATTCGCTTTCCACAGGCTTGCACCCGTGGTTATTATTGTTTAGCCCTTATAGGGCTGTTAGGTAAGAAACAATCGAACTCAGGTTGAGAACAAACTATGATTACATCTCGGATCTTAGTTCTTTTTTGCAGCAGGTATTTGCTGGAGGAAATTGTTGATTAATATCGGCTAATTCAAAAAATAGAATCAAATCCCATACTTCGCCTTCGTTTCATCAATGACTCGGAGGTATTTGTTCAGTTTTGGACCAGGTAAAAAGCGGTAAACAAAGTTCAGCCGGTAGTTGCCCGTATTGAAAGATGACCCCACCCTATCTACGGCCTGAAGATTAACGGTGTTGAGGACATAATTGGCATTTACCGACCATTGCGCTGAGTTATACCCGGCAAAAACCCTGGAAAATAGGTTGGGATTTACTCCCCAGGCTGTTTCTGTCGAGCTTTCTTTTTCTAATGTGCTGTATCCCAACGAGAGATTGGTGGAAAGTGAACCCGTTAGGAAAAAATGCTTTTTGATCACAAGCGTAGCGGCATAGCCTACATTTGGGCCAAACTCGAAAAAACGAATGCGATTAAAACCATCATCGATGGAGTTAAGAAGAACCGTTGGGACTATCCCAAGCTCATTTATCGCTTGACCTCCGTACATTTCAAACCCCAAGAGAAAAGTTGATCCGGATCTTTGTTGCCATTCATGCTGTAAAAAAGCCGCACGGAAAGAAAATTTTTCTGGATTAAGCATGTATTGAATCGAAGCCCCTATTTTTTGAGTTCGCATATCGGGTAGAGTCAAGTACCTGTCTCCCCCCAACGTCAAAAGTGGTTCCTGCATGGGAATATAGAATCCCTTGTAAAACTGACCAAAGAAGTCGATGACGAAATTTTTGGGATACAGATGGGCTTGAAGGTCCAAAAATTTTCCATCTCCCCGGCCTCTGTCCGGATTCAAAAAACCAAACCCGTAGGCTAGGTTTAGGGTAATATCCTGATAGGTTGCACCAATACCCATATTTACCGTGGTGTTGGGCATAAATGTTAAATCGTAAGCCCCGGTTTTTTCTTTAAGCCGTACCGAGGTATACTTCCTTGTAAAATAAAATCTGGTAGTCAGCTTCTCGGGATAGCTGACGTAATAAGCACTGTCTGATGCCTCCTGCGCATGGGATTTTGAGATAAAAGTGACCGATACAACTAAAAGTAAAATAGGAAAAATTCTTTTCATCAATGTACGGTTTAATCACTAATCCATTAAAGGCGGCAAATCAACAGTGGAACAAATGCTGAATGTTTTCTGATTTAAAACATTGGGAGGTAAAAAAAATAACCTGAATATTCCCTCCTTCCATTGTCTTGTAAAAATAAAAAGCAGAAAAAGTTGCTTAATCACCCGACACAAATGTACGCATATTTTTCTTTACAATACAAAAAGATTGTCTGGATATTTTTTGATTTATTAAAGAAATAATTACAAATATTGGCTTAAAGATATTTAAAATTTATCTAAGTTCCAGCTAATTTTTATCAAAAAAATCCGTAGACGATTACGAGAATGAAAAATTTAGGTAAAGTAGGTCCAGTTAAAGTTGGAAATCTCGGTCCTTTTGCTGGTGTCCAAGCCGCAACTGATTTAATCAATGGGATACAAGACCCATCACGCTTCCGGGTGGTACGTAGGTTTTCAGCCATCCACCACGTATTTCCTATTTTGACTGTTTCATATACATTGTCATCGATATCTTGTACGTTGCCAAATTCGGGAGCAATAAACTGAATGACACGTTCACACCCATTGGCGTCGGTTACGGTTACCTCATATTCACCTGCTGAAAGTTTGAGATACTAAGCCACAACAATAATTGATTTGGCGAGAATTTGATCATAATATCTCAAAGCATCTAATGGATTGGGATGACCTATTGATGCCCTTTCACAAATATTATAGTCGCTTCTCACTCTATTTAAGTTACATTGATTTGCCATGGGAATTGCAATAGTCGAATTATCTTGGGGAGTTAAATCAGGAATATTAATACCAAGCACATAATTATTTGGCCCTAAGGCAGAATTTGAAAAGGTATATTTTAGGTCTACAAACACTATTCTGCCGTTTCCTAGGCTATTTCGGCAATTACTTCAGAAATAGCTCTAGAGATATTAACATTAGCCCTTTGCTCAAATTCAATGCACCTTGTAACTATTTCGTCAATAATAAGCCCGTAGCCAAATAAAGACAATTTGTGACACGAACTTGGTGAATAGTTTTGGGTAGTGTTTCTTGGTTAAAATAGCCAAAACCATGAATATCATCAATTTTGTCAATCATCCCGATATCATTTGGACAGGTCTTTCCAGACGGGGAAAGCTGCGAAGTTTATCTAAAAGCCTATCGTGAAAAGGTCGGAATCCGCTGTAAAACCTGTAAATCCAACACGAGCATTGTTGGTTTAGCGGCGGAAAGTTTTTCGAGTGTAGTTCTTGCAGACGGAGGAGCTCCTTGAAAAACAGTACTGTAATGGAAAGAAGCAAGCTATCGCTCCATCTTTGGATGACCGCATTTATACTCATGGCTGCCACTAAGAAGGGTTTTTCATGGCTGGAATTTCAGCCTCAACTCGGTTTGAGTAGGTATGATATTGCATTCAGATTGATGCATAAAATCAGAGTAGTCATGGGTAGATGAGATGCACTTTATACATTGACCGATATGATTGAAATGGATGAATGCTATGTTGGAGTGGCTACGGATAAGCAAGTGAAAAACATCTTAAAAGAGGCAAAGGAAGCCAGCGGAAGACTATTGTGGCGGTTTCAGCTGAATCAAACCCATTGGAAGATCTGGAAACAGGTAAATCAAGTCGATTTTGTGGCTGCTACAAAATGGAGGTTCTGGGAAAAGTTGACGGAGAACATGCAAAAAAATCCATCAAAAAGAACATGGGCGGAGAGGTTGTACTATTTACAGACAAAAACAAAGCTTATGAGGATATTGAAAACATTGTTGATGCCCATTTCACAGTAGTTTCAGGAAAAGAAATCACGAATGATACATTCAAATGGGTACATAAAGCAATCAGTAATCTGAAGCGAAAATTATTGGGCATTAATCACATGATCACCTATAAGTACCTTCAAAACTATCTCAATGAGTTTGATTATAAGCTAAATTGAAGATATTTTGGCGAACAGCTGTTTGACAGGCTCATTATTGCGGGAATTTATCCCCACGTGCAATAGTGCGGAAACACATATTAAATAGTATCATTTGAGTCAATGAAGTGGGGTATTTTTCAAAAAAAGTTTTAGGAGGAGATTCAAGATTGAGAATTTCAATTGCCAAATCCAAAAAAACCTTTCAAAATTTGAAACAAATAAGGATTCGTAAAATTTGTGAAAAGAATTTACATTTATTGAAAAAAATAATTAGGATTGAGAAATTCTTTCTGGTTATATTCCCTAATTATAAAAGAACTAAGAGTTAATTGTGATGGTGTTCGCCGCAGTAAATTGGCGAATAAGATAAGATTGTTTGCGTCATCATGCGGTAGGTGATAAAGCTCGGTGGCACATGTTCAATTGGCAGATAGATGCAGCTGGGAAAATCTATCCCAGGGTAAATAGACTCAGCAAAGTACTTTCATACTTGTATTATATATTAAAATTTAACCTAACTGCGTACGTAACGATTGAGGCTTGCGACCTTACTATGAATCAGATTTATTAAAAAAATTAAGTTCAACCAATTAATTTTAATTAAAAAATGAAACAAATCAAATCAAATCAAATCAAAGCATTTGCTTTAATAGGAGTTTTTTCGGGTATGTACCTATTGGGCGGATGTGTAAGTGAGGATGATGTCCGGCTGGAGGAAGCTGTAGCTCTGGAGTCCTTATCACTCAGTACGGCTGAAGTAAATCAAGTGGAAATAGCTAAAGAATTCTCCCAAATGCTTGGCGAGGTTTTACAAGCCAAAGAAGCAAGGATCGAGCTTTCTCAACTCATAAAGCACGTAGATTCCTTCGGTGATGCGGTTACTTTAGCAGCTATACTAGGAGATAAAGCTAGTATGAGTTCTTCTGAACTTAATTTATTGAATAATGTCGATCAGAATCCTAAGCTAAGAAAAGGGCTGTCTCACCTGAGTGAAATACTGCTTGAGCATTCGCTTGCGAACATGTCGAAATACGAATTGATCCAGAAATCATTCGATTCTCATCTCTTAACCCTAGCTCGTGTCAATTCAAATATCTCGCCTACGCAAGCATTGAAAGATTTTTATTCAACGCAGGGATTGATAGTGCATATTCCTTACGAAGAGAAGTTTGATTGGGAATCAGATGGAAATATTATTACGATGACCTATGATCCTATCGTCAGAGAAGACTGGAATGAAGGCTTTGTCTATACCACCAACGCCAATGCTCGTATAAGTGGACCCAACGGACAGGTAATATCCATGGTAGATGATGATTATTCCTTTGGAAATCCAACTTTCGTCATTACTTACTTTAATGAGGATGATATCATGTCCACTCCCCCGATACCTACACTGCCTACTCCAGTAGCAAACGCAGTTATTTTAAACTTTAATGTAAATCATGCTACAATATCTCAGTCAGATCTTTTATTTTCTACTGTTCCTGAAATTAGACTTACAGGGAATGGTTATCGTGGATTATTTGGTAGGTATACTAAAGTTAGAATATTCCGAGGCTCAAATAAACTTAAAGTTAACTTCGATGGAACGATCGGTTCGTCAGCAGACGGAGAGACCTTTAGATTCAATGAAGTTAGATTTAGTAAAAATGAAGCTAGAAATAAATTATGGAAATCTGTCAGCTTTCAATTTGATCCCGATTGGGATATGAGTGAAAATAGTCAGCAATTATTTCTGTTTACAGATCATAACCTGAAATCTAGCGCTAAGGCTAAACTTTCGGCTAAAGTAGGATATGATTTTATAACCAAAAAGCCTAAGGCTGAAGTTACAGGGTCAGTCGATGTAGAAGTTGAACTGAGAGGATCAACTTTCAGGTCTAATTCTGAGCTTTCGAGAAAATCTGTTATGGCGCATATCGTTGGAAGTACAGGTCTTGGGACAAGAAATAGAAATGGTCACGAATACAACATCAAAGCAGTAGGCCTGGTGCAATTTTATTTTGAGCATTATTTCACTGATATACCTGATTGATTGTAAAGAGGGATGGCAATATCCTTCTTTTTAAAATACTCATCATGAAAAAAATACTATTATTTTCTATAATTCTTGTTTTGATTTATCAACAATCTAATGCTCAAAAATCGGATTTTATCTTGTCTAAATCTACCATGAGCTTTAATTATGGACTTTCTTATGATTTCTTTGCCAAGACACCTGCAAGTGGCGGACCAGCTAACGCATTAGACTTCGATGATCGAGATCAGTGGGGGCAAATATTCGGATTTGAATACAGCTATCGCTTTAAGGGTAAAAATGAACTGGGCTTTGGGTTTTCGAGACAGGCGCATCGTAGAGAATACAATCAGGACATTCAGACTTCGTTTGCTCTCATCCGCTTTGACGGGATCGTATTGAGAAATACCAAGAATTTTCATTCTATTCATTGGAAGCGGCATTTGATCGAAAATAAGCTGATGGCTACTGTCGGTCTTTACAATCTCAGGTATCGAGATCAGTGGGTAGGCATACTGGGTAATTCCGATCAAACGGAAGTTAACATCACAGAATCCGCTATTAACATAGAATTTGGGATATTCTTGGGACTAGAATATTACCATGATATCCGCAATTTTCAAGTCGGCCTGAGATCAAGATTGTACTATAGCCAAGGATATGGTCTTGATTCCTTCGAGAGTTTTGAGTTTACTCCTGTAATTAGGTTTAAGCTGTAAAGGAAGTTACTAAGAAATAGTCTCTACACGATTTCTATCGAGAATTTTACCCTATTTGTGCAGTTTTGATTTATTGACTTTACACGATTGCCAAGCAACTAAAAGTGGGATAGCGATATCCCTCTTTTCAAACTACTCATCATGAAAAAAATACTACTATTTTCTATAATTCTTGTTTTGATTTATCATCAATCTAATGCTCAAAAATTAGATTCTATCTTGTCTAAATCTACCATGAGCTTTAATTATGGACTTTCATTTGATTTCTATGCTAAGACACCTGCAAGTGGCGGACCAGCTAATGCATTAGACTTCAAAGATCGAGATCAATGGGGGCAAATATTTGGATTTGAATACAGCTATCGCTTTAAGGGTAAAAACGAACTGGGCTTTGGATTTTCGAGACAGGCGCATCGTAGAGAGTACAATGAGGAGGTTCAGACTTCGTTTGCTCTCATCCGCTTTGACGGAATAGTATTGAGGAATACCAAGAATTTTCATTCCATTCATTGGAAGCGGCATTTGATCGAAAACAAGCTGCTGGCTACTGTCGGGCTTTATAATCTTAGGTATCGAGATCAACGGGTAGGCATACTTGGTAATTCCGATCAAACGGTTGTTAACATCAGAGAATCCGCCATTAATATAGAGTTTGGGATTTTCCTGGGACTAGAATATTACCATGATATCCGCAATTTCCAAATCGGGCTGAGATCAAGATTGTTTTACACGCAAGGGTATACCCGTTTAGAGAGTTTTGAGTTTACTCCTGTAATCAGGTTTAAGCTGTAAGAAAAATCGAATATAAAGACCAGATGCCTAAATTTTTTTTGCTAATACTTATCCAAATCTTGACAGTGAATTTCACCAAAGCATACGCTTTCATTGATCTCAATAATATTAAATATCTGATAAGCATCAATCAAAAGACTATTATAGAATGCCTTGAGTCGCCCTTCTAGCAAAGGGAACCCGCTTTTGGGCTCAATTTTGCGTATTTCTATCTTTTGTGGAGGTGATTCGATGCTTATCTCACTTTTGTTGGGAAGGATTTTTTTTTCCTCAAGTTGTATTGCGGATCCTTGAGACATGGAAGGTTTTTTAATAATCAATCCACATTCACCCTAGCTTGAATTGAAAAAAGGGCCGAAAGTAAGTCTTCCGGCCTTATGTTAAATATTAAAATTTATAGCTAACATCCTGTAATTATTTGAAATGGATGTTTGTCAAAATCAATTGTAACCAGGATTCTGATCGGCATCATTAATCAAGTCATTGGTAATAATTTCACCTATTGGTATCGTCCAAGCCCAAGCTCTGTTTCCAGCAAAAAGAGAGCAGGTTGTGAAGTTGCTACCGCAATCAGATCTAACCAGATTTCTCGTCGTCCGCTTCAAATCAAAGAATTGATGACCTTTTACGAACAATTCCTTTCTACGCTCCAATTCTATAGCATCTCCGCTTTTCCTGTTACCAAGATATTGCAGGTAGCCGAACCTCTCTTTTAATTCATTCTCATTAATTATATTTACATTTTGATTTTCATGGTCATAAATGCTGAAATAGATATCTGTAAAATCATGCCTGACAAGCAACTTGCCCAGGTCAACCGGATAAATACCCAAAATAAAATTGCTATAGAGGCCATCTTGGTCTTTTGTGATTGAGGAAAAGTTGGAAGGATTTACGCTGATGTGAGAAATCCCCTTTCTGTTCCAATTCCACAGTGTTTTTCCTGAATCAAAAGTATTGAAAACATTGTTGGTAAACGTATCCGATAACTCCTCGAAAGGGTATCTTGGCTTTTCTGCTTCTTTCTCCCAAATCACCAATCCCCTATCCGTAATAAACCAGGAATAATCTGGTTGAGAAAGCAAATAATAGACATTTAATTTTTCAAAATGAAGCTGTTTTTCTTTACTGATATCCTTACCAAGGGAATCGGTAATCATCCATCGAAAGTCGAGGGGGTGTTTGTACCAGGTATTGCCATGCACATCTTTATTGTATTTAAAAAATCCCAGCTCGTTCCAAAAGGTAACCGTAGAATCCGGATTGGCATGTTCAATATATTGGCCAGGGATCTCCGAAGCAATGACCTCTACTGGAAATCCGTCCAAAAAGCTGAAAAATTTTCGTCTCTCCCCGGATACCCTTACCACATCAGAAAGTACAGCTCCCTTATGATCAACAAATATCATCGGGATCAATTCAAGTAATTCTTGGTCCACCAAATATGTGCTGTTCTGATCCCAAACAAAAAGTTGAACTGCGACACTTGAATGAGCTGACAATAAATCAGCCGGTTGTATTTTGAAAGGTTTAAATATCTTGGAATAAATATCATAAGTACCCAGCTTGTCTTCGACTTTAAGCCAATACCTTCCGTCTGAGGTTTGTACCAATTGGTTGACAATGCCATCAAAAGGTGTTTTACCATCCGCCTCAAGAATTTGGGATTTGTATGCCCTAAACCCATCAAAATAGTACAGCCCGTTATAGGTACAAATCCAAATCAGGCGGTTTTTATCCTGGAAGACCCCAAAGATTATAGTACGCTCAATGCCATGTGCTTTGCCCCATTCTTTAATTAGGATTTTGGATTGGGCAGAACTGGTAAAAACAGGTACCGTCAAATAAATGAAAAAGCAAAGGTAAAAATAGGTTTTCATGCCTAGCGGTTTTGCGAATAATGGAGAAAATCCCACTGCACTGATTAGAAAATTTCCCGGTATCTTAGTCACAAAATAATATCCAGCATTCCTAAGCCCTTAACGATTTAAAAGTTAGGCAATATTAAATCTAAAAGCAATATAGGTCCGTGAATTTATTTTATAGAAAATAAAAGCATCGGAATAACTAATGTTGCTTTATAAAAAAACTGGAAGATCAATTCTGTTAGGCTGGTGATAAAGGTCTATAGCGCCATTTTTTTAATGGCATCCATTCCACCTAAATGCGTAATCTAACTAATGAAATAAGGAAAAATATGGAATTGGATTTCATATTTTTCCTTATTTTTACATGATACCACGCAAGGCTACCGGTAAACTGCTTCAACTGGCTTCCCAATTCAAGGCTGTTACCGTTGTTGGTCCCCGGCAGTCGGGTAAGACTACGTTAGTCAAAGCCCTTTTTCCACAAAAGCCCTACGTAACCTTGGAAG
>JBBQXZ010000182.1:0-9467 GCA_038209145.1 Cytophagales bacterium
GAAAGGGATCCAACCCCTTCTCCGTGTCGCAGGAAAAAAGAATAGATAGACAACAAAGGAAAATTAATATATTTCTCATCTTTAAATGGATAAACTCCCGGCCGACCAGCATGCGCAATACTATTGGGATAGACTATCCCCTTTGTTATCTTGATCGGAAAGGTACTAAAACTAAGAATTTAAAATTTAATCAAAAAATTAATTTAAAATTATTTTTTGATTTTGGCATTACCTCCTCAGGGGTAGTTGGCAATTTTTTACTCAGAATTAAATGTGCCATCAATAGGTAATTACCAGAACGTTGCAGAAACATATAAATACGTGACAGATGGGCGATGTTTGATTTGATGTTTGCACGTCAAGTTCAACCCCCTCCGGGGTTGGATGTTATTGGTAGTCCGAAAGCCGTGGGTTGCACCCACGGTTACTGTTGTTCAGGCCCTATAGGCCCGGTAAACCAATGTAATTATCCTAGGCAAAGAAAAATAGTTCTGGAAGTAATTGGCTTCCAGTGCAATCATATTGATGTATATATTGAATCCCAATCAAAATCTTCCTCGCCCCCGAAGCCTGAAGGGCTTAACAGCAAAAACCCCGGGCGAAACCCGGGGATTTCGGTGCCACTAATCCTACCCACAACCCCGAAGTGGGTTGAACAATGTCCTAAAAACTCTGTAACCAATCAGGGAGTAAGATCACCTCTACCTACATCAGACCGAGTAAATGCGTTTATTTCCCGACTATTTAATCTTTCAAAGATATTCCCGTCAGGTTCAACCCCCTCCGGGGTTGGGTGTTAATGGTAGTCCGAAAGCCGTGGGTTGCACCCACGGTTACTGTTGTTCAGGCCCTTTAGGCCTGGGTGAACCAACACAATTATCCTAGAACGAGAAAAAATTGAAGGAAGGTAAATTTCCTTCCATTCAAATGGCATTAGGTGAGATGTTCAATTGGTTAATAAGGAATTAATTCCTCGTCCCCGAAGCCTGTAGGGCTTCAAAAACAATAACCACGGGTGCAACCCGTGGATTACGAAACCACAGATCCCACAACCCCGAAGTGGGTTGAACAAAGTCCCGGGAACCTAGTGTTCAATCAGGGAATAAGACCACCTATATCAGACCGGGTTGATGGGTTTGCTTCCCAATTACTTGATCTTTCAAAATTATTCCCGTCAGGTTCAACCCCTTTCGGGGTTGGATGTTATTGATAGTCCGACAACCGTGGGTTTCGCCCACGGTTATTGTTGTTCAGGCCCTATAGGCCTGGGTAAACAAATGTAATTATCCAAGACTGAAAAAAATAGTGTTGGAGTTTATTTTCTTCCGATCCAATCGTATTATTGGACATCTTGATTCTTACAAGATCATATATGACCTTTTTATAGATGACAGCAATCAGCAATCAGCAAATATGCTAGCCATTCTAAATTCTTTACGTGCTGAGGGCATTGAGAACGAAGTAATAGAATTTAAAGAAGCTAAAAACCAATACGATTTTAGAAAATTGAAAAGTACTTTTCTACCTTGTGCAACGAAGCAAACCTCAAAAGCAAACGTTGAGCTTGGTTTGTATTTGGTGTAAAGATAAGGACAAGAATATTGTATGCTCCCAATTCAGAACCAATCGAGCTGACTTAGACAGCCTCAAAGCAGAAGCGGCCAACCATACTACTGGTAGGCTCACCTTCATGGCGATTTATGAAGTAACCGAACAAGAAGAAACGGTAGTTTTATTTGAAATACCAGCGGCCCCTAAAGGCATTCCAATTTCGTGGATAGGGCATTATTATGGAAGGGATGGTGAAGAACTGCATGCCTTGAACTTACAAGAAGTAGAGCGCATAAGAAAACAAGCACGTGCTGAAGACTGGAGGGAAGTGGTAATAGAAAGTGTGGCTATTTATGATTGGTCCCAAGAAGCTATTCTAAGAGCTAAAGAATCTTTCAGAAGAAAAAACAACAATTGGTTGAAGAAATAGATGAGTGGAGCGATGAGAAGCTTCTAAATAAAGCCAAAGTATGCATCAAAGGCAAACTCAACCGCTCGGTTATTTTATTGCCCGGTAAGTCTTAATCAAAGCATTTCATCAACTCGGCCACTGCTAAAATTTCATGGATATTTTTAATTGGAATATCCGCACCACCAATATTTATTGGGACAAGAAAAACTAAGTATGACCTTAAAAATAAATGGACATTAAAGACAGAAAAATAGTTGCCTAAAATTATGGCACTCATCTAAATCGAAGTGGAACAGTTGTGAATCTTTTCCCTCTTTTGAATCAAGAGAAAGTCTGTCTAATGGATAATTTTATTATTGGAAATTTGGTTTGTTTTCGAAATTTCTCAATAAATTGATGCTATGAAATTGATTTTAAAATACCTCCTATTTCTTTTACTCGCCCTGTTTTTACTTGCATCAACCCTAATTTTTGCCATTTACCTGCGCTACCAAGTGACAGTACGTACTGAAACTGGAAAATTTGACGTACCCATAAAACCTGGCAAGATGGGACAATATGTAAACCCGTTTATTGGTACTGGCGGTTTTCCAACATATACAAGTGGCGATGATATTCCCGGACCGACAATGCCTTTTGGGATGGTACGTTTGAGTCCTGATACGAGGTTTTTTCTTGGCAAAGATTTCTTTGACGAGCGAACAGTCAGCAACGCAGGATATTATTATGCCGACAACAATATCCTGGGTTTCAGCCACACAAGGCTCATTGGTACGGGTGCCTACGAGGGCGGGCATTTCAGGGTTTATCCGTCCACAGGTGATCATTCGCTTGAGAACTACAGAAATGGAAAATACCACCACTTTTCCCACAAAGCCGAAACTGCCTTTCCAGGCTATTATGCCGTGCGTTTCAGCAAACCTGAAATACTCGCAGAACATACAGTCACCGAAAGAGTGGGGGTTCACCGATATTCCTTTTCTGGCGGAGAAATTCCCCATATTTTAATCGATGTTTCGAGTTCGCTGGGCAAAGGAAAAAGTACTGAGGGCGAAATCCATGTATCTGAAGACGGCGAAATATCCGGCGGCATAAAAACCTTTGGGAGTTTTGCTTTGCGCTATGGTGGACAGCAAGTATGGTTTGCAGCTCGTTTCAGCAAGCCTTTTTCAGCAACCAATTTTTGGTCGGGGAAAATATTCGTGCAGGAAGGTTTAACGATAAAAGGCGATACGGTGGGCATCGATGTTCGCTTTGATAAAGTTGCACCCACAGAAGTAATCGAACTCAAATTGGCCATTTCGTATGTAAGCATTGAAAATGCCCGTCAAAATCTCGAAACTGAAACAGGCAGTGCTTGGTTCAAGGAAGTTGCTGAACGGGCAAAACAGGCATGGGAGAAAAAACTCGACTTAATAGGCATTGAAGGTGCAACAGAGGAGCAGCGAATAACTTTTTACTCAGCGCTTTACCGTTCATTTCAGATGCCCACCACCTTCAATGATGTAAACGGCGAATACAAAGGTTTTGATAAAAAAATACACCAAGCCTCAGGCTTCAATTATTATACAGATATGTCACTTTGGGATACTTTTCGTACGATTCACCCGCTTTTCTGTTTGCTTGCCCCCGAAGCACAGCGCGACATGGCTGTATCGCTTGTAAAAATGAGCGAACAAGGTGGTTTGCTTCCACGTTGGCCGTCAGGTTATGGCTATACTGGCTCCATGCTTGGTGCTTCGGCGGATATTGTGCTTTCGGAAACATATCAAAAAGGAATAAATGATTTCGACGTAGAAACTGCTTATGCGTCCATGAAAAAAGCTGCCTTGTCTATCGATCAGCCTGTAACGGGTTTTACATCACGCAGTGGAAATGAGTTGTATATGAAATATGGTTATTGCCCGGCGGACTCCATGGATCGGGCAGTCAGTAAAACGCTCGAATATGCGTATGCTGACGATGCCATATCAAAGTTGGCCGAAAATCTGGGATACAAAGAAGATGCTGCCTTATTTGCCAAACGTGCCCAATTTTACAGGAATACCTGGAATCAGGAAACACAGTATTTTCAACCACGAAATGGGGATGGGAGTTTTACAGACAAGTTTGACCCGCTCATGCTAACCTATGTGGATTTTGATAAGGAATACACCGACGATTATGTGGAAGGCAGTGCCCTACAATGGAGATGGGCGGTTTTCTTTGATGCCCCCGGGTTGGTTTCGCTATTTACCGATCCGGCTTATTTTGTAAATGAACTCAACAGTTTTTTCGAAAAAGCCGACCCCCAAAGGGGCAATTGGAACCCGGGGCCATATTATTGGCATGGGAACGAACCTGATATTCATGCGGCATACCTTTTCAACGCCGCCGACCGCCCCGACCTTACCCAAAAATGGGTGCGCTGGATTTTGGAAAACAAGTATGGTGCAGGTTATGATGGAATTGATGGAGATGATGATGCAGGAACACTTTCGGCTTGGTATGTTTTTAGTTCGTTGGGTTTTTATCCGGTAGCTGGTTCAGATGTTTACCTTATAGGTGCGCCACTGTTCGAAAGGGCCACCATGCGGCTCGGAGGAAATCAGCTTGAAATTCAGACAAAAAATTTCTCCCACACGAATAAGTATGCACACAGGGTTTGGTTGAATGGTGTTTTATTAGATCGTTGGTGGCTGAAACATGAGGAAATTGCGCAAGGGGGAAAGTTGCTTTTTGAAATGGAACCCGAACCTCCAAACCAATAATATGGACAGCTTTGCATGGAGTTTGGAATTGAGAAATGCCAAAGTTCTGAGTTGATTGTTATTTACCGAACAGCCCTGAAAAAGTTGAGAAAATAAAAACCACAGGTTTCTACCCATAGTAAGTGAATGGAAACTGCTTTGAAAATCTATGCCTTTACCAACAACCTGACACTGAAATTAAAACTCATCCATTAGTGCCGTAAAATACACTATATGTTGCAGGTGAGCTCAACTGTGAATAATTCATATAATATAGTGCCATTAAATGCCCTTTTATTGTGAATTGGTAAATTGAAACTATATTTACATTAAATAATGCCTTATAATGCACTATGCTAAATTAATAAAAGCTATAAAGGAACGCAGGGAAGTCTTGCAAGTGACACAGGAAACAGTTGCTGAGCTGTCTGGCGTTGGGTTAAGAACGTTAAAGCAATTTGAAAGTGGAAAAGGTAATCCCACGCTACTAACTCTGCAAAGGCTATCCGATATTTTGGGTATGGAAGTTTGTCTAAAAATTAAAACTGTCGTCCCCAAGAAATGAGAAATGCCAAAATTTTATTTAAGAATGAGGAAGCCGGTACCTTGACCCAATATGATGACGGTTCGTTTTCCTTTCGTTATCAGGAAGATTGGGTATCGGACCAAAGAAAGCCAAGTATTTGCCTTACTTTACCTAAAACCGAACAGCAGTTTTTTTCCAAATTCTTGTTTCCTTTTTTTTACCACATGCTTCCTGAAGGATCCAACAAACAAGTTGTGTGTAAATTGAACAGAATAGACAAAGATGACAACTTCGGGTTGCTGATGACTACTGCAAAAAATGACAGCATAGGAGCGGTGACGGTGAGGAGAATGGACAATTGAGAATTTCTGAAAAAAATTGTATAAATATCAAGAGGGTTGCGTTTTGCGGGGCTTTTAAAAAAGGCAAATGAAGCAAGATATGGGTTAAAGTAATTACAATAGGCAGCATTTATTGATGAAACTTTATCTTGATCTATTCATTCTGATAAACGTAATTCTGTTTTTGCCCTTTCTTATTTTTAAATCACCAAAGCAAAAATGACCAAAAAGAATAACGGGGATAGCCAACTTTCAACCGCCAATTTTTCATTGTCAATTAAAGTCTGTCCCGGTACATTATCCGAAGGCTTTACTACCTATAGCAGGACGGCGCTAAAAAGGGTATTTCAGGGCAAAAAGGTTTATCATGTTTTGCCTTACGATTCTCCCGCCTCAAATCCTGAATCAGATGCCCTGTTTGAAGAAAACCGAAAACACATGTCGATATCGGGGGTACAGGAAAAATATTCAGTTGTACTTGACAAAAACATTCTGAGGCTTACCAAAGAAGATGAACGAGGCACGTATATTTTGAAACCAATCCCGGCGGCAGGTAAAAAGCCAGATCAAATGCCCGCCAATGAGCATTTGACAATGCAAATAGCCCGTCAAGTCTACGGCATAGAAACTGCGGAAAACGCATTAATATTCTTTAAAAATGGGTCTCCTGCCTACATTACCAAGCGGTTTGATGTGAAAGATGACGGGATAAAATTAGCGCAGGAAGATTTTGCTTCATTAGCTGAAAGAACGCCGCAAACCCACGGTGAACATTACAAGTATGAAGGGAATTATTTAGAGTTATTTGAGATAATGCAGAAATACTTACTTGTATATAAACTAGAAGCGCCTAGACTCCTAAAAATGCTTGTCTTCAACTTTCTTTTTTCAAATGGAGATGCCCATTTCAAAAATTTCTCCGTGTTGGAAACCCCCATGGGAGATTATCGCCTTAGTCCGGCTTATGACTTGCTAGATAGTCATATTCATATAGAAGACAACCCCTTTGCACTTGATGATGGACTTTTACCTAAAAATATAGCCAAAGGAAAAATACACGAACGATTTTCCATATTAGCTGCTGAGGCGGATATCAGTGAAAAGGTTTTTCATGAGTTGATGGTTCTAATGTGCTCCAAATCAGATTTTGTTGAAAAAATGGTAGCTGCTTCTTTTCTCAATGATGTCACCAAAAGAAATTATTGGCAGTCCTATCAGGGTCGCCTAGGACAGTTGAAAATAGCTTGAGCTCTAAACTTTTGTAACCTGAGTTCGATTGTTTTTTACACCTTAGTTTGCAACCACAACACCCTATCAACAAGTTGTCTAAATTCCACCCAAGAACCAATCATTCGTAAAACAACCTTCCTCAAAAACTCCAGCGGAGTGGCCGATTTGATAGCCGTGGGTTTTAACCCAGGGTAAAAATAGCGCAAATCTCCCCGTTTTGGCCGCATGCCTCCCAATACGGACAACCCATTCCCCCCAAAACCCCAAAACGGTTGATCTGACATCCCAGATTTGAAACTAGAATCGATTTCGGAAATATTTTAACCAGGTGATTGTATTGCCAGTTTGACGAATAATCGAACTCAGGTTTCTAAATCAGAATTTGGCGGAATTTACAATTTTAATCAAATACGCCTATTTCCCAATTGGGAAACTATTGGTTTTTGTAACCTCCTGTTCTTTAAGTTCGATAAGCTATCATTTAAAAGTTCTAAATAATCGGGTCAGGCAAAGGAATTTCACCCTCACGTTCTCACGGAACCGTGCTTGAAACTCTCGCTTCACACTGCCTGCCCCGCAGTATTGCGGGGGCTCTTCTTGTTTAATCACAAAAGTGTGAACACTTTATGGATTTACCAATTTCCAGTGCGGAAAGAGTAGCGGAGATTCCTTATACTTTTTCTGCAACCACCTAACTGAAGCCATTTTGTAAAGTCCTTTCTCCCATTTAACCCATTTGAGCAATCGTACATTTAGCTGGTTCCAGATTTCACGTGTGTGGTTCCTTGAAAATTTGCAATAGTAATTCATTATGCCTTGAATAACAGAGCGTAACTCACCTGCAATTACTTCAATTGGTTTTCTTCGTTTGTGAATGTTCAATTCTTTGAACTTCTCCAACACGCTGCTCTTCGATTTTCT
The DNA here is from genome assembly GCA_038209145.1 of Cytophagales bacterium. Lineage (GTDB taxonomy): Bacteria > Bacteroidota > Bacteroidia > Cytophagales > Cyclobacteriaceae > Lunatibacter. Next base: position 7,711 of record JBBQXZ010000182.1, read on the forward strand.
GCTCATGAACATACTGGGCATAAGCATCATTTTACCGTTTACTTTGCACCACTGTGGGCGAATAGTGAATCCCAGAAAATCATAACTCTTTGGATATTTCTTCTCTGCTTTTCCTCTGACATTTACAATTTGGGTCTTTTCGGGGTGTAACGTAAGTTTGCATTTTCGCAGTCGTACACCAATCTGTTTTAACACATAAATGGCTTGTTTCTCCGTTTTGCAATGCACCACCACATCATCGGCATAGCGCTCAAATGGCTTTTCAGGATGATTTTTATCCATCCACTTATCAAAACATACGTGCATGAAGATATTTGCCAACAGTGGACTGATTACCCCTCCTTGCGGAGTGCCTGTCAATCTATCTATATGGTTTCCGTCTTGTTGCACGATACCTGCTTTGAGCCAGCGTTCCACATATGGCAAAACCCATTTGTCCTGACAGTAAAACCGTACTGCTTTCATCATCAGTTCATGGTCGATGCTATCGAAGAATCCTTTAATGTCCAAGTCGATAGCAAAGTCATGGTTGAACGTGTTCTTGCATGCCTGATCTACTGCCTGATGACAATTTCTGGATGGTCGGTACCCGAATGAACTGTTGTGAAATTGTGGCTCCACCATGCGTTCCAAATGTGTTTTCGCTACTTGCTGCGCTATTCGGTCCAATAGTGTTGGGATGCCTAATTTACGTTCCCCTCCGCCCTTCTTTTTGATGGCGACTTCTTTTACAGGCATTGGAAAATAACTGCCAGAGGTTAGCCGGTTCCATAGTTTGTATAATTCGGTTTTCAGGTTGTTTTCCAACCATTCCCAATCCATATTATCCACGCCACCGCTTCCCTTGTTGGCCCGTACTTTCTTGTATGCCTGAAATACCATCACTCTGGTAATTGGCTGTGATTTTATTTCATAATAGTCAATCATCGCATTCCTGCTTGTTGTTAATTGATGAAATGTAAACAAGCTAACCCCTTCGCTCCACACTCATTACAAGTGCTTCATCACTACTACGGGTTAGTCTGCCACCGATACTTCATACAATCCCTGTATGACTGCTTCCCTTCGTGGTTAACAGTGCGGCATCGACTTCTCTTGTTCTCCCGCAAAAAGCGGGATAAACTCCCAAAACCCTGTATTGCCTTTCCCGATACTCGGGACAGGCTCTGCCAACTTAATCCCGGATGTCATGTAATCAGTAATCAGGTTTCCTTTACACTTATAACGGACACAACCGTATCTGCCCGCTTTCGACATCGTTTTAGCTATTACGAGACTTCGTAGTTGGTTTAATTTATTCAGCTCGACAATACCCACCTACAAGGATCTTACTCCTCGTTTTTCCTTATCGTTCACCACCGGGGGAGTTTCCGCCAAACGCAGCATAAGATGGTTTCCAACTACTTCCCGCAAAGCCGGACAGGCTCTGAAAGTCGTCTGCGGAAGGCCAATTCCTTTGTTGTTGATAGTGATTCCCCAGCTCAGTTCGCTCGGCTTCGGCTTTAGTTTTATCATCTCTAAAGGGCTTCCATCTTTTGTACAGCATTCTTCTCCAATTTCATGGAGTTGATTCAAGACACACACGGTTTGCGGCTACAAGAAGTTGGCGATTTTTACCACAAAACTTGATTTGAAAAACTAAACTTCCATTAACCGAAAAACTGTCTTTGGAACACGAAACCCCGCCTTTTGGGTAGGTGCTGTTAGCGGTATGTGGCTCTTCTGTCAGTACGATTATTTCCAAAATACAATTACCA
>JBBQXZ010000183.1:0-9442 GCA_038209145.1 Cytophagales bacterium
ACCAGCAAGCTTTTTTGTTAAAGACATATTTAGATGAATCAGCTAAGTCCTTTATTTTTCTTCTTTTCCCGGCTTTTCTTTGACCGGTTTTTCCTTGGATGCCTTCAATTTTAACCCAGCCTTTTCCTTTATCTTCAATTCAAGCTCTTCCATGAGTTCCGGATTGTCAAGTAGCAATGCTTTGACAGCATCTCGTCCCTGGCCGAGTTTGTTTCCTTCATAGGAAAACCAAGAACCTGCCTTTTTAATAATCTCAAATTCCACCCCCAAATCGATGATTTCGCCGACTTTGGAAATGCCTTCTCCATATATGATGTCAAACTCCACCACTTTGAAAGGAGGGGAAACCTTGTTTTTAACCACTTTCACCTTGGTCCGGTTACCCAGGATATTGTCAGCTCCTTCCTTGATTTGACCTATCCGCCGGATATCCAATCTCACCGAGGCATAGAATTTCAATGCATTACCGCCGGTAGTTGTTTCCGGACTTCCAAACATGACCCCGATTTTATCCCGCAGCTGATTGATGAACACGCAGGCGCAGCCTGTTTTATTGATCGCTCCGGTAAGTTTCCGAAGGGCTTGGGACATCAGACGGGCCTGAAGACCCATTTTGCTGTCTCCCATTTCTCCCTCGAGTTCTCCCTTTGGCACCAAGGCAGCCACCGAGTCAATCACGATGATATCAATAGCTCCTGAACGGATCAGGTGTTCAGCAATTTCCAGTGCCTGCTCGCCGTTGTCAGGTTGGGAAATTAGCAGGTTCTCTATGTCTATCCCCAATTTTTCGGCATAGGCCTTATCAAAGGCATGTTCCGCATCTATAAAAGCGGCCATCCCACCGGCTTTTTGGGCCTCGGCAATGCAGTGCATGGAGAGGGTTGTCTTACCGGATGACTCCGGGCCGTATATTTCTATGACCCGGCCACGGGGTATCCCCCCGATACCCAAGGCCATGTCCAGTCCCAAAGAACCAGTGGAAATAGCTGGAATATCCACGACAACATTGTCGCTAAGTCTCATTACGGTACCCTTACCGTAGGATTTTTCCAGCTTATCAATGGTTAATTGAAGGGCTTTGAGTTTTTCGGGATTCGCATTCATATATCGGACAGTATAAAAGTAACGAGTAAAATTTATGTGAAATTAAACATTCGACAGGGGATTCGCAACAAAAGAATAACCATAGTTTCATAAATCCGTTCTTCCTATTCTGATCGTATTTTGATAGCTTTGGTTTTCATACTGATACAGCTTTTGAGTCAGTAAATTGTAATCAACAAGATGCCCATGACGCTCCATGTAAAAACAGCTTTCCTGTTTCTGCTTTTTTCCTTCAATTTGCCCGACTCCGAGCCGAGGAGGAAAAATCAAGCTTTTACCCAGGGGGAAGAACTCACCTTCCGGGTGAAGTACCTGTTTTTTAATGCCGCTGAGGCTAGAATGGTGATTCACGATAACATCCACTATATCCAAAACAAACCCTCTTTCAAAATTGATGTGTATGGAAGAACCTTGAGCATTTTCAGGCTTTTCTATGTGAAAGACAATTGGGGCACCTACTTGGATACCGCAAGTATCATCCCCTACCGCTCTTATCGGCATATCGAAGAAGGAAATTACCGAAAACATGAGGTCGTTGATTTTAACCATGAAAAAAACGAAGCCCTGCTAAAGCAATATGACCGGGACAATCAAAAAATAGTGGAAACCAAAAGTTACCGTGTCCCCACCAACATACAGGATATCGTAAGCGGATATTACCTGCTTCGCACCTTGGATTTTGGTACATTGGGTAAAGGAGATCCGGTTACCATCCGCGGATTTTTTGACAAAAAAATATATAACCTAAAATTAATATATGAGGGCACCCAGCGGTTAAAGACCAGAATCGGCACCTTTGAAACCCGGATATTTTCTCCCATTATGCCTTCCAACAAACTTTTCAGCGGGGAGCGGCCGATCAAGATCTGGATAACTGATGATGAAAACAGGATTCCTGTAAGGATAAAAGCTGATTTAGTTGTGGGATCATTGGACATGGAAATAACGGAAGCCATTGGTCTGAGGAATCCGTAAAGCAAAGCTTGATAAAAATTCCGGATAACAATTTGGTAACACATCGGATGAGACGCCGATCGGAAGATCACCTTAGCCCTGGCCATGACAACTTGTTTTAAGTATTTGTTACCTTTGCGGTAAAATTATCATGCTGTGAATAACTATTGCCCCAAGGTATGAGTGAGCAACAAAAAATCAAAGTATTGGTTGTAGATGACGAACAGGACATCATCGACATACTGACCTATAACCTCCAAAAGGAAGGCTATGAGGTAGAAACGGCCATGGACGGCATTAAAGCCGTGATCAAAGCCATTGCCTTTGTCCCTGATGTCATACTGTTGGACATCATGATGCCCTTGCAGGATGGCGTGGAAACCTGCCGACAAATCCGAGAAATTCCGGAGCTTAAAAATACGTTTGTAATTTTCCTGACTGCCAGATCAGAGGAATATTCCGAAGTAGCCGCCTTTGATGTGGGAGCAGACGATTACATCAACAAACCTATAAAACCACGTGCATTGCTAAGCCGGATAGCGGCCCTTTTCCGAAGGGAAACTAAAAAAGAGCAGGAATTATCCAAAATCACCGCGGGCGATCTGATCATAGACAGAGGCAGCTATACCGTGTCCCAATCAGGAAAAATAATTATTTTACCCAAAAAAGAATTCGAATTGCTTTATTTTTTATCCAAAAGTCCCAACATAGTTTTCAGCAGGGATGATCTTTTGCAAAATATTTGGGGAACTGATGTATTTGTTTTGGCCCGTACCGTGGATGTGCACATCCGTAAGATCCGGGAAAAAATAGGGGATGACTACATCACCACCGTAAAAGGAGTCGGCTATAAATTTGACCTAAGTTAAACTCATGTTCAACACCTCCAGGGGGATATCCATGTTGTTGGCAATGGCGATTACGCTGTTGGTACTGGCTTTCTTATCCTTGCTGAAAGACAGTACTCCTACCGTGATGGTTGTAGCCGGCGCGGTCTGCCTTTCCGCTGCCTACTTGTTGATTTATATTACCCTGGAATTCTTGATATTTAAGGAGATCAGCAACATCTATCGGGTCTTGGATAAAATACAAAAGAAAAACCCCGGCTATATCACGCCCAAAGGATCAAAAAATTCCATCTCCCCGCTTCGGAAAATCCAAGGCTCCATCAATGCCTATGCGGTGGCCAAAAACCGGGAAATTGAGGTACTTCAGCAAAACGATGCCTTTCGCAGGGAATTTATCGCCGACATTTCCCACGAACTTAAAACCCCCATTTTTGCTGCTCAGGGATATATCCACACCTTGCTTGACGGGGCTGTGGAAGATCTGAATGTGAGGGATAAGTTTTTGAATCGGGCTGCGAAAAGCATGAATAATTTGGAGGAATTGGTTTTGGATTTAATCACCCTAAACCAGATGGAAAGCGGTGTGGTCAAGTTTAATTTCACTCCCTTCGATTTGGCAGATGTCATTCAGGAAGTAGTGGAGCAGCTTGAAGACAAGGCCAACAGACGCGGGGTTACCGTAAAATTTAAATCAGGAGCGGAAGGCCGCTACATAACTTTTGCCGACCGGGAGAAGTTATTCCGGGTCATACAGAATTTAATTTCCAATGCCATCAAATACAATAAAGAAGGCGGTGAGGTAATCATCAGCCTCAAAGCAGGTAAAAACAACATTACCATCAAAGTGAGGGACGATGGCAAAGGCATTCCCCCGGAGGATCTCAAACGGATATTTGAACGGTTCTACCGGGTGGAGAAAAGCCGATCCAGGGAACAGGGCGGTACAGGGCTGGGACTTGCCATAGTCAAACATATCCTGGAAGGACACAAAAGCAAAATCTCTGTTTCCTCCACCCTGGGCAAGGGGTCGGTTTTCAGCTTTGAGCTTCCGCTACATAAGGAGCCTCTGGAAAAACCGTTATCAGAACTTTCTTTATTCTAGTGGCAGAAATAGAAAAATTTCCACATTTGGAAATCCCAAGAATTAAGGATGGAATAACCGGTCAAAGGCTTGTGGAAGAATTGGGAGGACGAAATACATTCAAGTACACCAAAATCACTGCTTGAAGCGTAAACAATCCCACCGCAATCCAGATATTGGACCGCTCGGTGAAAATCAGGAGATACCCCAGAACAAGCAAACACACAAGCAAATAAACCAGCGATGCTATCTGTTTGGCCTTCATATTTTTAAGCCTCATCCCTTTTTATGTTTAAAAGTTACAATTTAGTACCCCGACTCAATTTCATTATTAATTATCCTTTGTCTCTCTGATCCCTTTTTTGAAAATAAACACCTGCCAAATAGGATGCTATGACGGTGATTCCCGCAATAGCAGGAATGTATGGATGCTGAATGACTTCAAAGAAATGAAGTATATATACCGCCGCCGCCAAAAGTCCGATTATTGAAATTAAAATACGTACCTTTTTATTCCCCATACTATTTTTGCTAACGGTTCAGCTCCAAATAATTAGCTGGCCTAAGGCTGTCGTTTCTGTCATAAAGGTAATTAAACCGACGCATATACGTATCGGCGGGTAAAAATTCATCACTGGTATCCGCAAGCTTTTTATTCAACACCCCATCCAGGTAATCCCTGAGTTGGACAAACTGGGGCATGTCCACCAAGTTGGTCAACTGATAAGGATCCTGCTCGTTGTCATAAAGCAGCCACGGCCCCAATAGGTCCCGCACATAGGTATATTTCCGGGTGCGTACTCCTCTGTATTCCCGGCCTCCGTTCATAAACTGCCACTCGTGAAAAGGCACCGGCAGGGTAATCAGTGCGGCTTCGTTTTCCAGTTCCTCACCTGCCAACAAGGCTTGAGAGAAGTCGTTACCTTGTACGCTTGTTGGGATATCCAACCCGGACAAGCCCAGAAAAGTAGGCAATAGATCCGGGGTGTTGATCGGGTCCTGTACCTCCCGTCGGTCTCTTCCCAGCCGATTGGGGAAGCGGATAAGCAGTGGAACCATGATGGATTCGTCCCAAGGGCGTTGCTTTTTCAACACTCCTTTGGACATCAGCATATCCCCATGATCAGATGTAAATACGAAAATTGTATTGTCTGCCAAACCTGCTGCTTCCACCGCATTCATCAGATCACCTATGGCCTTATCCATGGCGGTACAATGGGCATAATAGGCGGCAATCACACGCCGGGCACTGTCCTGATATATTTCAGGCACGTTTGGCCTAAGAAATATTGCCGCGGGGTCGTACATATCCCTGTATTCTTTTGGGGCTGAAAAATAAGGATCATGGGGAGGACCGTAAGATACGTAAAGTAAAAAAGGATTATCCTTATTTCTCTTCACATAGCTTATCGCACTGTCCGTTTGCGGAAATACGTCATATCCCTCCCATAACTGCTTTTCATCGTTTTCATCAAAATAATAACTGTTGTTGTAATCGTGGGTCACTTCTCTTACTTTCCAATAATCAAAGCCCTGCCGCCTTTCTTTTGGCACGGGTTTGTTTCTGCCACTAAAGGGATCTTCGCCACGGACATGGCCATTTAAATGCCACTTCCCGATATATCCCGTCTGATAGCCGGCTTCCTTGTAGATTTTCCCCATCGTAACGGCATCGGTCGGCAGTGGTTTGTCATTGTAAAAGATCTCGTTTGTTAGGGGATATTGGCCGGTAAGAAAGCTTGCCCGCCACGGTGCGCATACGGGAATCACGGCAACGGCATTTTGAAAAACCACACTTTCCGCTGCCAAACGGTCCAGGTTTGGCGTAATGATGTCATTATTTCCCGCATAGCCAACGGCTTCCCCCCGCCATTGGTCGGCCAGGATAAAAATGACATTTGGCGGAGGAAGTTCCTCGGGACTGTTAATTGGGGCAGGTTGGCAGCCGAGAAAAATTCCAGCCAGTAGCGTAAAATAACTGAGTTTAAGCATTCAGCATGAAGGGTTATTTTAATTGGGCAAATATTCCTTCAAGTTCTGCAAAAATTGCCACAATTGGAAATGGATGGTTCATCAAATTTTGAAGTGATGGATTTACTCCGAAGCCATTTGGGGATTTTGGGAGGTATTTCTGTATAGTTTTTCCCGCTGCTCCTCCAGCGTAACTTTTGTTTTATCAGGAATAAGTTCATCGAATACCCGCAACCGAATTTGGCTCTCCGCGGCCTTCTTGTGCCATTGCTCATCCGCAAAGAGAAGGATTCCTTCTTCATGTTTATCCAGCAGTAAATCATAAGGACCGGAGGAAGCCATTAATTTCACCAGCAGCGGAGCTGTTTCTACAATAAGGAAAAGTAAGATGATGAAGACATTCGCCCAATACATGGAGGTGTTATCCGTCGTAAGAGTCCCGAGTGCCTGCAATCGGGCAGCCAAGCCATCATAGTTATCCAACGAAATTTCCTGTCGCTGCCACTCGGCTTCTTTGGCTGACTCGATGATTTTGAGTTCCTGCTCGTAAGTATCCATCCTCGCCAGATTACGGGCTGCTGTTTCCCGGTAGTCCAGTTCAGCCAAATTCAGTTGTTCTTCTTTCTTTCTTGCGTTACTCCCTAGTCCGACCACACCGGAAGTGCCGGGAGTCTTTAAGCCAAAGCGCTCGGCGTCGTATTCCTTTTGCTTTTCATCCCTGAATCCCCTTTTGGAAGCTGTCTCTTCTTCCAGCGATTGAATCCTGTTTAAGATTTCAACTTTTTCGGGAAACCCATCATCGATTTGTAATTTGGTTTCCTGTATGACTGCCAGCCTATCCTTATCCAGTTGTCGATTGATTTCTTTTTCGAAAATCCGCAGTTCAAGCGGCTTGGCAATGACCAAAGCCAAAACAGCCGCCAAGAAAAATCGCGGTAAGGCAATCTTCCATTGCTCAAAACTGCTTTTCCTTTTCCGCATGGTACCCACAATAAACCTGTCAAGGTTAAAAATCATCAAGGCCCAGATTACGGCCAAAATAACCGCCACATAGGACGAATCAAATACGGTATGCATCGCATACCCCGCAGCCAATCCTGCGAATATAGCCGTAAACAATACCGTCCCACCTATCCCAATATATTTGTTGGATTCGGTAGGGCATCTTTTCAATAACGGCTGATATGCTCCGGCACAAAACCAAAGCATTCTTTTGATATAGGTCATAAAGTGTATGCAAGATTCACCATTCAAGCAAAGCCCATACTAGTTTTTTATGCGCTGTGAAAAATATGTTGGAAACAGATGAAAAATCTACCTTTACGAAACTGGCGACCTGTTTTCAGTTGGTTTCTTATACTTGTCGGAAATTTCCAAGTGAACGTTATCAGACATAAATGATCCGAACATGTCCGAAAACGGAACAGGATACCGATCTTTTTTTTACGGTTAGGGACTTTTAACCATAAAAGCATGTAGTTTAGGCGTTGAAAACTCAACAATCAACTATGAAAAAGGCAAGCTGCATTCTTTTATTATTTTTAATTCTTGGCCAGGTTTGGGCGCAGGATCCGACCCGATTTGAGTCCCAGGTAAAAGAAATAGGAGAGAAATATCCCACTGAAGATTATCAGGGGGCAGCGGTTTTTACCGGAAGTTCCAGCATACGCATGTGGGCAGATTTGGCTACCGATTTTCCCAATCATACCGTGGTCAATGCCGGATTTGGCGGTTCGCAAGCGGTAGACTTGGCGCATTACGTGGACGAGTTAATTTTGGCATACCGACCCAATCATGTATTTATCTATGAAGGGGATAATGATATTTCCGCAGGCAAGAGCACAGAGGTTATCATGGAGACGCTAAACCTGATTGTATCCGCAATAAAACTAGAACTGCCGGAAACTGAAGTCATCCTGATCGGTGCCAAGCCCAGCATTTCCCGCTGGGAAATGGCAGATAAGTACCGGGATCTCAACACGGAAATGCAAAATTACAGTGCTGCTACCGCGGGTGTACACTATGCCGATGTATGGACGGGCATGTTAGGCAGGGACAAAAAGCCCCTGCCTGATATTTTCCTGGAAGACAAGCTGCACATGAAACGGGAGGGATATGAAATTTGGGCAAATGAAATTGGGAAGTTTTTGGGGTATTGAAAGAAGGATTCTCCTACTTGTAGCCTAAGAATACCATATTACATTAGTGAATGAGGGGTTAATGCTTTTGGCATTTATTTAACGTATTTCTCAAAAAGTTTTGCCATGGTTTCGGTCAGGTTATTGGATAGTCCGCTATGTGGCCTGGAGGTTTGGATTACCGAGCTTCTAAGAGCAGTAAGCCACCTAAATCTAGAAGTAGCATCCTGAAGGGCAATTGGGCTGCCATTGGGATGCCCTTCGCAGATTTGCCGAAAGGATTCCAGGTAGGAATGAATAATGCCCATATCAGCCTTTTCATCCAACATCATCAGCTTTTTTTCATCCAAAAAGACTTTACAAAGTAACGTAGCCTGTTTTTTGCAGCTTAGAATAACCCCCACATTGATAAATTCCTCCCGCTCTACGGATGGGACAACCCGGAGTATGGCGTATTCAAATAAGTGCATGCCTTGCCTCTTTTACTTGGTTGATAAATACCTCCGAACTGTCCCTTCTTAGTTTCAGAAATTCTTTGTAGATTGATTTTGCCTCGGAGGCTGTCTCCAGATCTCGTGATGCAAGCACCCATTCATCTGGGATCAAATCTACTATTTCCGACAATTTTTCATCTGTCAACAATGATTTGAAGACAGGGTCTACCTCTTCGATCCGGGATGCTTGTGGGAGTAATACATGATCCTTAATAGTGGGAAAAGCACCTGCAGCATGTTTCTCCCAATTGATCCAGGAATGGTGAAACAAAAATGCAGCACCGTGGTCAATCAGCCAAAGTTCCCTGTTCCAAACCAGCAGGTTGGTATTTCTAAATGTTCTGTCCACATTGGTAATAAACGCATCCAGCCAGACAATTTGCGAAGCCAGCAAGTCATCTACCTTGGTGGCTCCTGGATCAAAAGTGAAGGCTTTGGATAAGAAGTGGAGACCAAGGTTCAACCCCTGACTGCCTTTGAGTAGGTCTTGGATTTCTTCATCTCCCTCAGATCTGCCAAAAGCCTCATCCAGGTCCGCAAATACCAGCTCCGGCACCTTAAAACCAAGCAGCCTGGCCAATTCGCCCCCAAGAAGCTCCGCAATTAAGGCCTTTTCCCGCTGACCCGCCCCCCTAAACTTCAACACATAGCTAAACCCGTCGTCGGCATCAGCCAAGGCAGGCAAGGATCCACCTTCCCGCAAAGGCATCACATACCGCATTACCCGAACCCTCCTGAGGGAAATTAAATCACATTTTTCGATCATATTGCCAAACACACGCTCAAAGATAAAAAGAATTTGCAGGGCAAATTTAGAAGCAAGAGAAAAACCACCGGAGGTTTAGATGTTTT
>JBBQXZ010000184.1:0-9419 GCA_038209145.1 Cytophagales bacterium
GGTGAGAAATATGCGATGGAAAGTACCCCCTGCAGCTTTGTCCCAAATCCAAATCCGCAAATTCGGGAATTGCCATTCCGCCGCCGCCATTGCCGTCAGCGATTACGAGTCTTTTTTTGTTGATTCCTTTGATAGTTTCAAGAGCTGCTTTGGCCACCCTGCGGTATTCATCTACAGGTACAGGACCACCGGGGGAATGTTGGTCATTTGGATCCAGTCGCTTAAATGGCTCATTGACCAGGTCAAAGCTTAATTTTTTCGAAGAAATATGCCTGTATCTCTTGGACCACATTTCCCAGTGGGCACAAAAAGCGTCCAGTGCTTCCTGGTCTTGCCATAGGTTGTAGGGCTCTATAAATCCCGCATTGATACAAAATCCCGGGGCCCTGTGCAGGTTAAGACTGACATGGAGTCCATTGGAATGCGCCTGATAGATTAGATTGTCGATTTCCTCCAGCCTTGCCTCATCGAAATTCAATACTTCTTCCGGAAGTATGGGTTTGGATCGGTCAAACTGGAGGTAGCTGGGATAGGAAATGGGTATTCGGACAAAGTCGAAGCCCCAATCCGCCATCCACCTGAGGTTCTCGGCTTTGTTTTTCCTTCCCTTTTCCATTTCCGGAGAAAAGAAGTCCAACAAGTTAAACCCCCTCCATGCGGGGAGTTTGTTTTTTGGTTTTAGTGGATGAAAGGCTGTGGAAGATGTACTCAGGCCTAGGCTCATGCCTGCGGTAGCCAGTGCTGATTTTTTCAGAAAATCTCTACGTGGATGATGAATGTTATCCATAATTAAATTGGGTTTGAAGCGATGTATAAAAGTAAGGATACTACCTCAAATAGTTTATGAAAGACCCCTGTTTACAAAAAATAAAAGAAACACAGAAATAAAAAAGTCCCGTAGTTATCCGGGACATTGAATGGGTCAGGTATAAATTACGGAAGCCATCTTCCGGACTGTCTGAGCGATACCTACGGGATCAAAGCCACACTCTTTATGCAGTTCCCACTGCTCACCATGTTCCACTAACCGATCTGGGATTCCCAATCGGACTATTTGGGCTTGATAGTCGTGATCACACATCCATTCGATCACAGCACTTCCGAATCCGCCCATTAGGCAACCATCTTCAACGGTCACTACTTTTTTAAATTTCTGAAAAATTTCATGCAGGAGAACTTGATCCAGCGGCTTGACAAAACGCATGTCGTAATGGGCGGGTTGAATTCCATCTTTTTCAAGCAAATCATTTGCTTCTGTCACGTAATTTCCAACATGACCAATGGTGAGGATAGCCACATCTTCCCCATCCTGAACCAATCGTCCCTGTCCGACAGGAATCTCTTGAAACGGGAGACGCCAATCGGGTAAAACCCCCTGACCACGGGGATAACGGATAGAATAAGGACCGTCATGTTTCGTGGCCGAATACATCAGATTCCTCAGTTCCACTTCATTCATCGGAGCACTGACAACCAAGTTTGGGATACACCTGAAAAAAGCCAAGTCGTATGCCCCGTGATGGGTTGGCCCATCCGCACCGGCAAAGCCTGCCCTATCCAGACAAAAAATCACGTGTAAATCCTGCAAACAGACATCGTGGATGACCTGATCGTATGACCGCTGCATGAATGTACTATATATGTTGCAAAACGGCTTTAGGCCTTGGGTCGACAATCCTGCGGAAAAGGTGACGGCATGTTGTTCGGCGATGCCTACATCATAGGATCTTTCCGGAAAGGCCTCCATCATGATATTCATGGAAGAGCCTGAAGGCATGGCTGGCGTCACGCCTACGATGGTCTTGTCCTGCGTTGCAAGTTCCACCAACGTATGGCCAAAGACATCCTGGTATTTGGGAGCCTGCGGGGTAGTAGGTATTTTTTTGGCTATGACGCCGGTGATCTTGTCAAACTTTCCCGGTGCGTGCCATTTGGTTTGATCCTTTTCGGCAGGCCCATACCCTTTCCCTTTAACGGTAACACAATGTAAAATCTTTGGCCCGGGAATATTTTTCAGGTCATTGAGTATTTCAACCAGGTGATTTACGTCATGTCCATCCACGGGACCAAAATATCTCAGATTGAGCGACTCGAACAGGTTACTTTGATTCAGCAGCGCAGATTTTATGCCTCCCTCCAGTTTGGAAACAACATCCTGGGCACTGAAGCCAAATTTGCTTATTTTACCCAAAAGATTCCACACTTCATCCTTGACTTTATTATAAGTGCGTGACGTGGTGATATCCGTCAAATAATCTTTTAGGGCCCCTACATTGGGGTCTATGGACATGCAGTTGTCGTTCAATATAATGATCACATTGCTGTCGGAAACCCCGGCATGATTCATCGCTTCAAATGCCATCCCTCCGGTCAGTGCACCGTCACCGATGACCGCGACATGCTGCCTGTTATTTTCGCCTTTGTACTTGGAGGCCATGGCCATCCCCAATGCTGCGGAAATAGACGTACTGGAATGTCCCACGCCAAATGAATCATAGGGAGATTCTTTGCGTTTTGGAAAACCGGACAATCCATTGTAAAGTCTGTTGGTATGAAACTGTTCCCTTCTTCCAGTAAGTATTTTGTGCCCATAAGCCTGGTGACCCACATCCCAGACCAACTGATCATCGGGTGTATGTAAGACATAGTGCAGTGCAACCGTCAGTTCCACAACTCCCAATCCGGCTCCAAAATGGCCCCCATAGACTGAAACCTGATCGATAATAAATTGCCTTAACTCATCGCAAATTTGTACCAGTTGGTCCTTGTCAAACTTTTTAAGGTCTTCGGGAGTGTGTATTTGTGCAAGTAGCTTTCCAGGTTGTATGCGCATTGGGATATATCTGTATAAAAATATTCAACCTAAGTATCCTTATAATGTTTAATATTAGCAATAAAAGGCAACGATACCAAAGATACGTCAGGAAATTACTTCTTAAGGTACAGAAATACCTAGATAAGTAATATCTTTGATCTTTAATATCGGCACAAATTTAACAAATAAAATCGTATCCAGTGAGTTTTGAAATCAAATTACCGCTCTTCGAGGGTCCTTTTGACCTGATGCTCTTTTTTATCGAGCGGGATGAACTGGATATTTATGATATTCCCATTGCCAAAATCACCAATGACTTTTTGGAATATATTCATACCCTGGAAAAAATGGAGATGGAGGTTGCCAGCGAATTTATTTTATTTGCCGCGACGCTCATGAAAATCAAATCAAAAATGCTTCTCCCAAGGCCTGAATTTAACGAAGAAGGGGAAGAAATAGATCCCAGAGAGGAATTAATCCGTCACTTGTTGGAGTATAAGAAATACAAATCAGTCACTGGGCAACTGGCTGAAATGGAAGAAATCCGCATGTCCAAGTGGAATAGGGGCAATGTAGTGGATGAATTGAAGAAAATGTCCCGGGGAGATGATGTCGATGCAGAAATGCAGGACTTGGACCTTTTCAAACTTTTAAAAATTTATCAAAAAGTAATGTTTAAATTTGCGTTGAGAAGTGATGACACCACGCATACGGTCATCCAATATCCCTACACCATCGAGCAACAAAAAAAACTGGTATTGGATCAACTTATCAATCAACCAATAATCCCTTTTACTGATTTCATCGCCGTGAAACCCAATAAGATCTTCGTCATCTATACCTTCTTGGCCATTTTGGAGTTATTGCAGTTATCTTTAGTTACTATCAAGGTTGGAGAAGGTTTCAATAATTTTTGGGTAGAAAAACTGGAGTCAATACCTGTGGAGTCCCTATGAAAATAGACAACAAGGAAATTTTTAAAACCTTAAATCCCAACAAAATTTGGGTACCGGTTGCCATTGGGCTGGTGATCGTTTTTTTGATGTTTTACCTAGATCCCAATGTCAACGCCCAAACCCTCAGAGGGGTTTTTGACGCTTCAATTCCTTACCTTTTTCTAGCTTTTCTTTTCATTGTCTTGAGAGACATCGGCTACATGTATCGTATAAGGGAAGTGACAGACAGACATCTTACCTGGGCACGGGCCATTTATGTCATCATTCTTTGGGAATTTGCTTCCGCAGTTACTCCATCTATTGTAGGAGGTACAGCGGTTGCCGCATTTATCCTTCAAAAAGAAGGTATTCCCTTGGGAAAAGCATTGGCATTTACTATGGTAACAGCCATCATGGACAACCTTTTTTTTGTGATAGGCGCCCCTATTATTTTGTTTTTTGCGCAAGGGTATATTTTCCCTGCCAGCAGGATTCTTGAAATGAGACTCGGATCAAGTATGGAGTACCTCTTTTGGGCCAGTTATTCCCTATATGCCTTTTATTCCATATTAATGGCGGGAGCCTTATTTTACAGGCCAAGGGTATTTAAATGGATCCTTCTAAAGCTTTTTTCGATTAAATGGATCCGAAAATGGAAATATAATGCCAACATGTATGGGGATCAAATCATAGAAGCTTCCAAAGAGCTTCGCGGAAAACCCCCGAAATATTGGATCATCATCATTTCGGCAACTATCTTCATCTGGTCATCAAGGTATTTTATGCTGAATGCATTGGTTTCAGCATTCACCACGCTGGATACGTTTGAGCATGTCGTTTTATTTGCAAGACAGATCATTATGTGGGTTGTCATGATGATCTCCCCCACTCCGGGTAGCAGTGGTACGGCGGAATTTTTCTTTTCCCAATTCTTCAAGGAGTTTTTGGTGGGCTATACCTTTGTCACCAGTATTTTGTGGAGAATGTTTTCCTACTACCCCTACTTGATTTTAGGTGCCATATTCCTCCCTAAATGGATCAAGCAGGTCTTCTTCAAAAAACCGATAGAAAACAAGAAAAAAGAAGCAATAAGCCAGAAAGGAAATGGGAATCCTTAGGTCATTAAAAATTAGTGGATCAACTGTTCGGCATAGCCGGTCTGGTAATGCAGCTGGTTGACCCGCAAAGGAGAGCATTGGTTATAAGTCGATTGGTTTTTGGGTCGATATGCGAAGCTTGTTTAACATTCGGCCTTTACCACGTCCCTTGTTTTTCCCAGGGTCACATATTACAAAACCGTATCCACACTTCATGTTTGCACTGTTTAACATATCAACCAATAACCCATCAACTTTCACAATGATTTCCACGAAAATTCGATAAGCCCTGAAGAAGCATAATTTCCGTAGCCAGCGGTGCAGGCCCAGCGGAGCCCCTGGATAAAAGTATTTTTTTCGTGGGTTGTTTTGGCAAGGGATACGAATGGACAGCCCACCCACTCCCGCCAAAACCCGATTTCGTTAATCTTCGCCTTCCCTTCGATAGTACGAATTTACTTTATTTGACGTCATGGATCACCCTCGTCTTCCTATTTTAGGGGTATTCCTTTTTGTTGGAAAAAAGTCATTAATAAATTAGTTTTAGTCTGTAACTCGACGAAAAAAAATAATCATAATGAATTATAAAGCAAAAAACGATGCATTTTGGCCTAAAAAAGTCAAACAATTTTCTTCGTTATCTACCAAGACCTTCTTTCCCACCTTCATCAAATCTTACTCCATTAAATATGGACTTAATCTCTTCTTTGGATACACTTCTAAAGTTTGGATCTATTTCATAGTTTACGGAAATCATAACTTACAGCCATCTTTGATAAACTTTCAGTTTCGTCAGCATGGCTGTTTGGAGAAATCTATCAAAGCTAGGTAACATTGATATTTGATTCTCTCCTTTTCTGGTTTTTCACTAATTTTTTGTGAAAATACAACCCGTTAATCACCATAAACAAAACCCCCAAACTTAGCAAAACCAGGATACTATTGGAGTAAAACTGAAGCCAGCTGAGAGCTTGTACATTGCCAAACTGCTTGAAAATCATTATTCCCGCAGAACCCAAATAGCCAAAGCTGTCTATCAAGTACATCAGGTAGCCAACCGTGCCGGCATATTTGAAAGCTGCCAGCAACCGGTCAAACAACAGGCAATTAAACGGGATGTAGGCCATATATATTCCCATACCGGTACCTACCACCCACCAAAAAGGAGCTATCCATCCAGCCTGCATCAACAAGGTACTTCCCACACAAAGCACAAGACCCGCAATGATAATCCCATGATAAATAAAGAGTGCCTTTTGATTGCTTTTTACCACTACCAACATACTCATCATCAAAAGCAGTAACAGCGTGATGGGGATTTCTGTTTGGGTAAGCAATTCGGGATTGACCGAAACATTCAGCCCACCCCAAATCTCCACGGCAAAGTTGTCCCGGATATCCCGAAGTGCGGTAAGCATCATATAAACCAAAATTAGCAACAATATGCCTGGTTTGAAATGTTGGAAAAAGGCCTTTCTTTCACTCTTAGTCATAGGTAAGCGCTCGGTCTTTAATGCAATATCAGCTTCATTCGGCTCGGGCGTTTGGTTTAACATCAATACCGCAAAAATAAGTAAGGGTACAAACAAGGCACCAGTCCAAAAAGGCATCCAATACGGATCCACTCCAAAGTTGTCTAGGAGAAACTTTCCTGCCGTCTTGACAAATCCGGAGGAAAAGACGAAACTCACGGCAAGGATACTGCCCATCATTTCGGTAAACCTCCTGCCTTCCAAATAATGGAACACCAAACCCCAAATCAGCCCCAACGGAAATCCGTTTATCAAAAAGCAAAACGCATTGTATGGAGCGGGCAACACGGCAAATCCCAACAAAGCTAGCCAAGAAATACCTATTAGACCAAAAATCAGCAAAGCACGTCGCTCTTTTGTGAGTTCGGAGATCACCTTTATTCCATAAAATTTACTTGCCATATAGCCTATGGTCTGTGCCAGAATCAACCAAACTTTCAGGTCCATCCCCCAAAGCAATTCCCCTTCGAATGTCGCCGCAGCGAAGGGCTTCCGAAACGCATACATGCTGCTATAGGTCAGGAAAGCCATACTGCCAGCAAACAAGCTCATCCCAAAAGGCCCGCTTTTAAAAAGAATTTTGGAAACAAAAGGAATATGAAACATAGGTGAAGGCTAAAATGAATCAACTATCACTGCCACACTTTTAAGGTCTGACAGGGATTCTGTAGGGCTAAAATAATCAAATTGCCCAACAAACAACTTACGGGAAAAACAATTAATAATTTCTTCATAACTACTGCTTAAATCACTTGAACAAAATGAGAAAATTATAAGGTGTTATTATCAAGTTTAGCCTATCTTGGGGTGTTTATTTTTTATTTTAAAAATCTCCCCATCCACTGACTTCTATAAGATGCGCCTTCAAAATATACCCCATTATTTTCTTCTTGGATTCCTATCCTGTGGACCATCCCCCGAAACTGAATCCCCAAATCCGAAAAACACAACTTCCACTCATTCCTATTCGGTTCCAGCATTCGAAGACACCGGGGCATTTGATCGGATGAGTGCGGCATTTCCCGTCATCGAGCAACTTTATATGGATTATGCCGACTCCAATCATTTCCCATCCACAAGTTTCGGGATTGTGGCTGATGGGAAACTGGTGTATGCAAGCAGCAGCGGGACAGCCAACATTTCAACGGAAATAAAGGCAGACAAAAGCACGCTTTATAGAATTGCCTCAATGAGCAAAAGTTTCACTTCCATGGCCATCTTAAAACTACGCGATGAAGGCAAACTCAACCTTGCCGACCCGGTTTCAAACTATATCCCGGAGATGGAACTTGCCGGGCAACTCACTGCTGACGCTCCCGCAATAACACTTCAACACCTTATGACCATGTCCGCCGGATTTCCTGAGGACAACCCTTGGGGCGATCAACAGCTGGATGCCACTGATGAGGAACTTCTAGATGTACTTAGAGAAGGGGTATCCTTCTCCAATGTCCCCGGCATCAGTTATGAATATAGCAATTTAGGCTATGCCCTTCTGGGAAAAATCATCGGAAATGTCAGTGGAAAACCTTACCAACAATACATTAAAGAAGAAATTTTGCTTCCACTTGGGATGGTCAATACGGAATGGGAATATACCGACATTCCTGAAGGATCTCTGGCCTTTGGCTACCAGTGGCAAGAGGGTTTATGGATTGATGTTCCATATATGCATGATGGATCCTACGGGGCCATGGGAGGCTTGATCAGCTCAGTAGAAGACTTTGGCAAATATATCGCCGTTCATTTGGATGCATGGCCTCCGAGAGACGAACCTGAGACCGGTCCAGTAAGGCGAAGTTCAATCAGGGAAATGCACCAGCCCTGGCGCATGAATGCCCTGTTTCCAGAAGCAAAAACTCCTGGGGGCGCCGACTGTCCCGCAGTTTTAGCCTATGGCTATGGGGTAAGCTGGCAAAAAGATTGCCGGGGAATCGTCCGCATCGCCCACAGCGGGGGATTGCCTGGATTTGGAAGCGAATGGCGGATTTATCCAGACTATGGCATTGGCGTCGTTTCTTTCAGCAACCGGACTTATGGAGCTCCATCCAGTGTCAATGCCTTGGCCTTGGATACCCTGATTGCAATGGCCGACTTAAAACCCCGAAGCCCAAAGGCTTCCCCAATTCTAGAACAGCGAAAATCCGAACTTATAGAAATTTTGGCTAGCTGGGATGAACAAAAATTGGGAATATTTGCAGACAATTTCTTTATGGACGAGCCACTTGAACAACGAAAAACTGAAGCCAGCCGCATCTTTGATGAAGCGGGTGACATCCAGGGGATTTCAGAGCTTACCCCAATAAACCAGCTTCGCGGGCGTTTTACCATAATCGGAGAAAAACGTCATGTTTGCGTATTTTTTACCTTAAATCCTCAAAAGGAGGCACTTATACAAGAGTTAAATCTCGATTTTATGGATAAACGGTAAATTACACAAGATTTCAAAAATAATTAAATACCCCCATCTGAATTCCGAACAAATGCCATGACTCCAGCAGTGAAAATTGTAAAAACAGAAATCCTCTCTGACGATTGGTATACCTTGCGAAAAATAACCTTCGAATATACCAAGCCAGATGGAACGGTCGAAGTCCAAAGCAGGGAAGCCTATGACAGGGGTAACGGTGCGGTGATCTTACTGTACAATCAGCTCAAAGGAACCGTCATCCTGACCCGTCAATTTCGACTTCCAACCTACATCAATGACAATAACTCCGGGATGATGATAGAAGCTTGTGCAGGGGTCTTGGACAATGATGATCCAGAAACCTGCATCCGAAGAGAAACGATGGAGGAAACCGGATATGAAATCCATGAGGTTCAAAAGGTCATGGAAGCCTATATGACACCTGGATCGGTCACGGAAAAGTTGCATTTTTTCATAGCGTCTTATTCCAGCGCCATGAAAAAGGGAGAGGGAGGTGGGGTAGATCAAGAGCATGAAAACATTGAAGTCCTCGAAATGGATATTGATCAGGCCTTGAAAATGATTTCACAGCGAGAAATAATTGATGCCAAGACCATCATGCTCTTGCAG
>JBBQXZ010000185.1:0-9411 GCA_038209145.1 Cytophagales bacterium
CACCCGTGGTTATTATTGTTTAGCCCCTAAAGGGCTGTTAGGTAAGTAACAATCGAACTCAGGTTACAAGTCATGGATTTATTTCGTTTTCCTTCATCTTCCTATCCGTGTCAAGTTCTATTCCAAGGCAGTCGCATATAGCCTTGGTAAATATTTCCCTCGGATAATATTGGTTTTTATTTTAGCCGAATCACCTCTTTAATTATTCTATTTAAAATTTAATTAAACTATTAGGTGGAATTTATTTTATAATGGTGTTTTAATTTACTTTATTCTGTTTTTTGTGGTATCATAAAGCTGAACCAAACGAAAAAAGAATATGGCTAAATGTTTTGCACTAATGGGGTGGAGTTTACCCGTTATAGAGAGTATGCAAAAGCTCAATAAACCTTATGTTGTAGTTTCATTTCCTGATTTTGAAGCTTATGCCAAAGAAAACAACATTCCCTTTGTCTCTTACCAGTTTGATGAATGGAGTGATACTTCCAATTCCTTGGATCTAAAAGCTAAGCTGGATCCTTACGGCGCAGATGTTGCCGTTCCGTTGTTCGAGGAAACGGTGGAATGGGCAGGAGCATTGAATTCAATCTACAGAAATGATCCACGGGTTTTGAACAGGGCCTTTTTATTTAGAAATAAGGCAATAATGAAGCGAAAAGCCTTAATCGGAGGGCTTCGTGTCGGGCTTTTTGAAGAAGTGTACAGCAAAGAAGGAGTCCAAAATTTCATGGAAAGGCTTAATCAAGCAAATCTTCAACTTGACGGGGAAGAAGACAGCTGGGTACATATCAAACCTTTTGCCGCTGCGGGTACGGTTGGCCACAGGTTGTTGAGGTCTAAACAGGACATCACCTGCCAGGGTGCACGTAGAAATAGAAACAGGTGCCAATCGGACAGGGATGCATGAAAAAGAATTCCCCAAGGCCCTGAATTTTTTGAAAAAAAACGCAGAATGGATTTATTTTGAAGGGCTTTGTACGCATTTTGGGGGAGCAGAGAGTTTGTCCAACCAGTTTAAAATGGACATACAGCATAAACGCTATAAACTGGCCCTTAAAATATGCAAGGAAAAAGACATACAGCCAAAATTACGGCACATTGCCTGCTCAGCAGCAGCCCTGGCCATGAAGGATACCGTTTATGATATGGTGCGGATTGGTGTAGCCCAGTATGGTTTCTGGCCCAGTCCTGACGTATATTTTGCCCACCTTTATGAGACAATAAAAAAGCTGATACTTCTCTGAAGCGGATTTTCACTTGGAAAACCGATGTAATGGATATAAGAGAAGTCAGACAAGGGGAGTTTATAGGATATGGAACGGCCTTTCAGGCAACTCAACCCATGACAGTTGCGGTTTTGCCCTTAGGCTATTCCAACGGATATCCCAGAGCCTTGTCCAACAGGGGATATGTATTGATTAAAGGATGGAAGTAACAAGGAAAAAAGGCTCCAATTGTAGGTTTGATAAACATGAACTTGTTTATGGTTGCTATCACCCATATTCCGGAAGTACAAGTAGGTGAAGAAGTGGTTTTGATTGGAAGACAAAACAATAATGTAATCAATGTTTCCAGCTTCACCAATGTAACCCAGCTGCTCAACAATGAAATGCTTAGTCGGCTTCCTGCTGCTATCCCGAGAACAGTAGTCAGGTGAAATCAAAGAAATCCGGATCTTCGTGGTTTCTACCGGTGATGGATTGTGGTTTGATACATACATGGATTAATAGTGAATTTTAGATATCCCTCCGCATTACTTTCTTTCGGGTTTACCTATTAAGTTAGGTTTTCTTATCAAGTTTATTTACCTTTTTTTTTAAATGGCAGTAATTATTTCATAATTAGAAAGGTTATTTTCCCGCTGATTTTTTGATTATTAATTTAAAATTCTTTAGATTTTGGGATCAATTTCGGCAAACTATATATTTTTAATATGTTTACTAGCATGTCTCAAAAACATTTTAAATGTTTTAAGCTTTGTGTTTATTTGGTCTATTGTTTGTCGGCAATTCTTTGGTTAGAGAGTCCGTCTTTTGCCCAGTCCATAAAGTTGGGCATCAGGCAATATTCAAGTGCTGAGGGGCTTAGAATGCCCATGGTAAATGATATGTTAGTAGATCAAAAGGGCTATATGTGGTTGGCTACTTTCGGCGGATTGGCAAGATTTGATGGAATCACTTTTTCAAATTTCGAACCACAGGGAAAGGGCTCCAAAACGATTAATTTCAAATGTTTGGCGTTGGATGAAAATGGGAACCTGTGGACGGTGGGAATGGATGATCGGTTAAAAAACCAGCTTTTCATATTTAATACGGACGACAATCGTTTTGATCCGATTTCTTCCGATCAAAAACCTGATCTGCCACCAGCCATTCGGGCTTTGGTTCCCTATTCTCCAGGGGAATTTTATATGATCACTGAAAATGAGGAAATTTTTAAATATAAAAAAGGGGAGATCAATTTCTTGTTTCAAACACCTGACCAGATTCCCATAAGAAACCTGAAACAGGAAGCTTCAGAACTACTTATAGTAGATGCCAACCAGGAGATATATAAGTTGGCAATCCAAAACCAATCTAACCCGTATATTCAAAACAAGATAGAGACCATCTATCCACCACCTGCAAACGTTCCGAACTTGACAGAAGTCACTGACCTAAAGAACAAACAGGTAAAACCTTACAGGTTGTTATCAGCCACCCCAAGCCTCTTTCCACGTCCTGTCTTTCCATTTGAGGAACCTATTTGGTTTTATCACTGGCAATCTATGCGTGAGGTTTTTTGGGCTCTAAACAAGAAAGAATTGCATGTGTATGCAACAAAAAGCAATACATGGAGCAATGTGAGCTATCTTCTGGAGGATTACCCGAAGTCTCAGAGTATCAAATGCAGCTTGATAGATCAATACAATCAATTATGGATAGGTACCAACGATGGTGTCTTTTCCATCACCAGCTTTATCCCATTTGCCAAAACAATGTTTGCAGGTAGAGACATCCATGGAAATGCTTTCAGTTTTCGGGGAATTACCAAATGGAGGGGGGAAATTTATGCCAACTCCTATTCCGGAAAAGTGAGATTTGATTCTTTGTCGGGTAATGAATCCTATTTTTTCTTATCTCGTGAACGCGGGCATCTTTTGGCAGCCCATTCGGGAATAAATGGATCACTGTGGATGGGCAACGGACGGCAACTACAGCGATTTTCTGATCCAGATAAGCCACCTCGTATTTATAGGATGCCGCTAATTCCTGACATGCCCTCGGAGGCTTTGGAGATATGGGAGATTTATGAAGATACAGCTGGCAAAGTCTGGTTAGGCACGAGTGTAGGGTTGGCAGTATGGTTGCCAGAGGAGGAAAAAATCACCTATTTGCCAACTAATCCTGGTGAACATCCTTCAGATGCCGTTAAAATTCACCATATTTTGCCCCTGCAAAATGGGCTCGCACTGGCAACCTCGAATGGATTTTCTTACTATGATTTTGAAAATGGGTTCAATATCAAGAATGGGGAATATTTTCAACTGATGAATCAAACTTCAGGTATATCCATTTATCATATCTGCTTGGATGAGTATGGGGATTTTTGGCTGGCAACCCATGGAAAAGGATTGTTGCAATGGGAGAAGGATGAAGCAACAATCCATCAATTTGACAGTTCATTCGGTTTTTCCAATGAGAATCTTCATTCGGTCTATGCCGATGAACGTGATGGCTTGTGGATATCTTCGGAAGATGGACTTTTTTTATTTGACAAAAAAGAAAAAAGAGCAGGAAAAATAAGTCCCAACCTTGGTTTTGGAGAAAAGGAGTTTAGCCGACTAGCTCATTACAAAGATGAAAGCGGAAATTTATATTTCGGAGGGATAGCTGGAATCAGTTTTTTTCACCCCGCCAACTATTATTCATCCATCCCGAGGGATACAGTACCACTGCATTGGCAAAGTGTGAAGTTGTCTGCAGGCCTTGATGGATCAATTCAGGAAATCGCATCACTTATCAAAATGAATGAAACGATTCCTTTTCCTATCGCTAATTCCAAAGTGGAAATTGGGTTGACAAATCTGGGAAGATTTGAAACGTTTGAATACAAATGGAAGTCTGATGGGGAGGTATGGAATAAGTCAAACCTGTCTCAAATATACATTCAAAACCTTCCAGAGCATTCGGATGAGTTGCTGATTAGGGCCTTTGGGGAATATGGTTTGGTTTCTGAAATTCTGGCCATTCCCTTCCACTGGGAACATAGAAACCCGTTGGGTAGCTATTTGGCTTTTGGGATGATCGGAAGTGCAATTCTCTTGATAGGGTATTATTTTATTGGCATCCGCCGGGGTAAAGGTTTGCTCATATCAACCAAAATTGGAAATTGGAGGGAGGAAATCAAATCAGCCAAAACGGAACAACTAATCCAGGCAACCGATGATTTCGTGGACAGACTGGACCAAGTTATCCTTCATCACCTATCCACACCGGAATTTGGTGTTAATGAACTCAGTGATGCCTTTTGCATTAGTAGAAAAAGTTTGTATCGAAAAGTCAAACAGCATACCGGACAAAACCCAAACGAATATATACGGAACTACCGCCTGGAATACGCCAGAAAATTGTTGGAAGATGCGGAATTAAATATTTCGGATATCACTTTTAAAGCCGGTTTTAGCTCCACAAGTTATTTTTCAAATTGCTACAAAAAACATTTTGGTATTTCCCCAAAAGAAGATCGAAAAAGGCTCAATGCTGGTAATAGGGTGGGCTAAGCCATGAATTAGAAAAGCTGGCTGTCCCAAATTTTATATTTTTTGACCCAAATCTAATATTTTTTGGTCGGTAAAAAGCCAACATTTATTGGTGAAAATCAGTATATCGACCATGAAAAAAATTTTACTGCCCATTCTTTTATCATTCCTTTTCTCTGAAGCTTTTCCACAGATGATAGCAAGGGAATCAGGCATTGGCATTCAGGGCATAGCAAGGGATGCCAATAATAATGCCCGTTCCAACCAAGACATTACGTTGAGATTCTCACTGTATTATCTAAACGAGAACAATACGGAGATCCAGGTTTTCAATCCGGTCAGTGAAAACCTTCGGACGGATGCTTTTGGCGTGTTTTCCTATGTGCTGGAAGTGGATCCACAGTACCATCCTGTGATCGCCTATTATGAAATTTTTCTTAAAATAGAGGAAGGAACAACGGTGATTTCCGATGAAAAGCTCAAGCAGGTACCCTATGCCATAAGTGCCGGAAACGGTGTACCCACCGGGTCTATTATGCCTTATATTGGTGAAACGGCACCTCCTGGGTGGGTTTTGTGCCAGGGACAGGACGTTTCTAATGTGCCGGGTTCTGCATCATTGAGAAATTTATTGGGAAAGTCCACGGTTCCTGATTTAAGAGCCATGTTTTTGAGAGGTACGGGTACGAATCAACAATACGGAAAAGTAGGCCCAACCCTATTACAATCACAAGGGGACATGACAAAAGCCCATAGCCATGATAAGGGGGAATTGACTACAGCCAATGATGGGGGACATGAACACCGACTGCCCACAGATGGAGTTTATAATAACAATGGGCAGCACCGTACGATCCAATATAGTATCATAGATGCAGGCACCGCAGGATTTCTTAATTTCTTTACCCAACCTAATTCAGGTGCCCACACCCATCAGATTGTGGGAAAAACGGCCGAAACAGGAGGTGAAGAAACCCGCCCCGTCAATGTGGGTGTGAATTATATCATAAAGCTTTAGGAGGCAGGATGAGACGGCTACTCCTGATAGTGTCCTTTTTTGTTATTCCCCTGGGTTTGGTCTTTGGGCAGCAGGTGAACGTAAAAAACGCAACGGCATCCCAGGTAGTAAAAAACCAAGGGTTTACCATGCAGATTGGTGTGCCTGTCTTCGGCACAGATCTAAATAAAACCCAACGTACCAATACACCCATTGACATCCGCTTTCCCTGGGATATTTTTTATCAGTACCAAACCTTTGCCAATGAGTCTTTTGAAGTATCAAAAGGCTACTTTGGAGACAAGGTCAGGTTGAATTGGGAATTTCGCAACAATCAGGATAGGATTACCAGTATAAAAATTTTCCGCAGAAGGTATAGCAGCGTGGGGCTAATCCCCTTCCAGCTACTGGCAAACCGTCCAGGCACTACCACCGAATTTGAGGATGAATTTGCCGAAGGAGGTGTTTTGTATGAATACAAAATTTTTGCCGAAGGAATCCTGGATGTAGAGATGCCTTTTGTCAATTCTATTACAGGAGTGGGATTTCGCTCTCCCACGGCCACAGTAACGGGAAATATCTCCTTTGAAGGGGGGAACCCGGTGAAAGATGTTGCGGTTTTGGCTGAACCTACGGGAACTGCCATCAGTGTTGGAAGTGCCCTTCAAATACCCCGTGATGGAAAACTCTCCATAAATCTGGTTAACCGCCCACTGGAAACTTCTATGACCTTTCAGGCTTGGATTAAGCCACTGGCCAACGGAACCGAAAAGGGGATAATTTTTAGATTGGCGCACTTTGAGGAAGAAATTGATGCCTTTTTTGAGTTTGACCCAGGAACTAAAACATTGGCCATAACGATAGACGGCAGTGTATTTGAAATCGGGAATTATCTGCCTACAGGGGAAATAGATGCCAGGGGGAATGATGTACTTGTGCCCATTGAACGGTTCATGGAACAGTTTACCCATTTTTCCATTCTCTTAAAGGACCTGGAGGAGCCACAGCTTTACCTTAATGGCAGACGCATGGGAGCAGCATATGAAGCTGAAATAAATACGACAGAAAGAATGCAGGTTGCGGGATACAGTCAGGCACCGTTTCAAATCCGCATTGCGAAACAACCCATACAGCTACAGCCTGGTGAATCCAAGATCAGGTGGCAGGATTTCAGCATGGGTGGGGAGCTACCGCTGATTATGGATGAAATTAGGCTTTGGGAAAACCAACTGGATTCCGCCCGAATTCGGCAGGATTATAAACGCTACATCAGTGGTAACGACAGGTCATTGATTAGCTATATTCGTGCCAATGAAGGGGATGGTCAATTTGCCTACGACTTGTCCAGAACCGGTTTTGACTACAACAAAAACGATATCCAATTATTCAGTAGCCTCACCCCAGCCGATCAACATCCTATATGGGTCCGTGGAGGTGGCAATATACCGGATACCAACCAACTTGGTGTAATGGGCATTACGAACAGCAACGGCAACTATGAGATCAACGCCATTCCTTATTCGGGGACCGGGGAATCTTTTAACATTACTCCTGTATTTGGACAACATCGGTTTGACCCCGGTCAACAGATGGTTTTTTTGGGAAGAGGATCCGAGGTGGTCAATAAAATTGACTTTAAGGATATCAGTTCCTTTATTTTCCGGGGCAGGGTGTTGTATGATACCCGTAGGGTATTCCCTTCCTTTGTCGAGACTAACGGAGGAACTTTTGAAAACTTGACAGAAGGAATAGAGTATGTGACAGCTCCGGGAATCATCGACGAGGGGTACAATTACTTTGAAAAAGGAGGCTTGAAATACTTCAAAGGTCGGTATTGGTACAACGACAATGGAACTCCGGACGATGCAGATGACGATTATCTGGAAGAATATGCCTCAATTAGTCCTAAAGATTTCCAGATCCTCGTGGATGGCCAAATTGTAATGGGTCCCAACAATAGGCCTGTGCGGGCAAACGAAGATGGAGAATTCGAGATTAGGGTTCCTATTGGGGATCATTATGTTTCGGTTGAAAAAATCGGGCATCATTTCCTCCATGAAGGAAGGTACCCTGCAGCTGATAATGTTTTTAAAGAATTTTTTGAAGATGCCTCAGAAACAGTGCACTTCGTGGATACCACAAAAGTAACGGTTGTAGGAAAGGTAGTAGGAGGAAGTGTAGAGGCAGAGAAGGCCATAGGATTTGGAGGAAAAGGCAAGCTTGTCCAAACCTATACCGATTCCGAGGGATTTGAACAAGAGCAGGTAATAAGTGCAATCAATAATATTGGACAGGCAGAATTGGTTTTAGAACACTTGCCAGGGGGCAACTTAGCTACAGAGGAAACGCGAATGAGGTTCAGTACCCACCCCGAGACAGGTGAGTATAGGTTACAAGTGCTTCCTTTACTATATCAGATCAATCAAATAAATGGATTGCGTGTACCATCCAATCCCACTTTATCCCTTTTGGAAGCCAATGAGGAGGTGAATTTTGAACAGATCAGTCCTGAAATTACTCCTGAATACGTTCTTCCAGATCAAAAGGCTATACTTGGAGATCCGTATCAGTATGAATTGAATTTCGTTCATCGTACTTCTCCAGTTCTTCGGGTTTTGTCTCAAACTTTCGACCAAACGATTGAAACCAGTGACTCAACAAGCATTAGCACAGAAGGAATGCCCTATCCAATATTTACACAATTTAGGGACTATGAGATAGAATTGAGCAATTTCGAAAGGTACGTCAATTACGACGATGGAGAGGAAATTGAAGATCAAGTACCTATCATGGATGGTGAAATGATTGTGAATAATAATTTTGCCCTGGAAAATTCAGAGAATTATGAGAGAGATATAGTTGATCAAAGCATTATCCATTATAGCTTTAAGGCAGGGTCACCAGCCTTATCTCCGCCATTTAAGAGAAACCTCGATATTCGTTTAAGGGTAAATGGAGTTGACTATCCAGCAGAAAACTACCTGAAAGAAGGTATTGTGTTAGGGGGTGAGAGCGATGGAAGCCAGACTTTTATCACCAAAGCACCAGATATTCCAGACATTATCTTAAGGGATCCACCCGGTTCGAATAGTTTTGCGGCAATTGAGCAAGGTGAAAGTGTAAGTTTCACAAGCAAAGTTCAGAATACATTTTCCGGAGGGGTGTCGCTTGATTTGAAGATTCTTTTGGGATTAGAGGTAGCAGTTGGTGGTGGGATTGTTGGCCCGTTGGTAACCACTGAAGCGGTTAACAATATTGAAACTGGGATACGGTTAGAGACTGGGTCAACAGACGGGGAGTCCCTCACGAAGACGTATACGTTTACGCAGCGAATTGCTACCAGTGATGACCCAAGATTTGTTGGCTCGGATGGGGATCTTTATATTGGCCAATCGAAAAACATTGCGTATGGCCAATTTGATTATGTCCAAGCCTCAGGCGTTCAAATCGGTGATAGACCATTTTTAGAACTGCTAAATGAAGACGGAGAACGTGCATTCATTAGTACCCAAAAGGCAATGTTTTTCAACGAACGGCCATCTGAGACCTTTTTTGTCTACAGTCAACACCATATTCTTAACCGATTGATACCTGATATTGAGGCAATCATAAAAAATTTGGATAACGGAATTATTTCAGAAAGCGATCCGGGTGTTTTAAGTAGGGACGAATA
>JBBQXZ010000186.1:0-9380 GCA_038209145.1 Cytophagales bacterium
CCAATATCTGCCGCTGCACCATCCGCTATCGGAGTTGAGCGATAGACAATTCCCCCAGTGGGTCATCTGTCCGGTGATGCCAGCCACATATCTTAAGTTGACATATCTGAATTAGAGGAAAGTATGTCATCCTTATTCTGACTTACAAATGACAAAAGCATCCTAATTCCATTGCGATGGATCATTGCCCAGCAAGTATTTGACGAAGAAATCCCTGCTCTTGCGTTCATCATATGTAACTCCAGAGCTTTGCGTAATTCTCAGTACAATCAAAAAATCAAATACTTTCTCAAAAAGAGTACGTGCGTCAACGCTAACCGAAATACAATATCAAAAGACCTCAATAAGCCAATCTCCTTGAGCCGCTATTTCTCCAAAGGGTTGGATCGGATAACCGGCATCTTTCATTTTCTTTTCAAATTCCCTAGCCTTCTGTGGGTCTACCGTCATCAATAGTCCCCCGCTTGTCTGCGGATCTGCCAGGATGAATTTGTCGGTTTCTGCATTAAGCTTTATTCCATGGCCATAGCTGTCCCAGTTTCTGAGGGTGCCCCCGGGGATACATCCCAATTCTAAATAATACGGGACAAAATCAAACATGGGAACCGCTGAAAGATTTACCCTGGCAGAAAGCCCACTACCCCGGCACACTTCCGTCAGGTGACCGCCCAGCCCAAAACCGGTCACATCCGTCATTGCATGTACCTCTGTCCACTTGGAAGCAACGGCTCCGATTTCATTGAGCTTAAGCATAGTTGATTTGGCAAGATTCAGGTCTTCCGCCTTGGCTAACCCCTTTTTCTGAGCGGTGGTCACCATTCCTATTCCTAGGGGTTTGGTCAAATAGAGCAGGTCTCCGATTTGAGCTTGATTGTTTCGCTTGATATGTTCGAGGTCGATTTTCCCGGTCACTGCCAGCCCAAAGATGGGTTCGGGTGCATCGATACTGTGTCCTCCGGCTAGGGGAATGCCGGCCCGGTGGCACACAGCGCGCCCTCCTTCCAAGACCCTTCCGGCTACCTCCGGAGATAGCTTCGAGATGGGCCATCCAAGGATGGCAATGGCCATGATCGGCGTGGCACCCATCGCATAAATATCACTTAATGCGTTTGTTGCCGCAATGGCGCCAAAGTCAAAAGGGTCATCCACAATGGGCATAAAAAAATCGGTGGTACTTACTATACCCGTTTTTCCGTCCAAATCTACCACCGCTGCATCATCGCTTTCTTCATTTCCCACCAGCAGCGAGGGAAAATGCTTGCCATCTTTGTCGCCGAAACTTAGAATTTCCGACAAGACTGCGGGGCTAATTTTACAGCCGCAACCGGCCCCGTGGCTATACTGCGTGAGTTTTATAGGTTCCATATTATATTTTTTCTGTGGTATTGACTACATGAAGCAGCTGGGTTGCCATTTCATTGGGGTCCGAAAAATTAAAGGTTACTTCATGCTTGATCACCGGAGATTTTTTTTGGAGGCCTTTCGTGTAAGTCTTATCGTAATATCCCAAGATGATATACACCGCTTCAGTTAGGTTTCCTTGTTGGATAAGTTCGATGGCTACGGCAGCTTGATTTTTGCCCAGCCTTTCCGCAATTTGATCGGTGGCGAAAATTAATTTATCGGGAGAGATATTTCCATAGTCTTCCACCAAGGCCTTGACTCTCGCCTCTATGGGAACATGAATCAAGATGTGGGGGGCTTGTTGCTTTTGCCAGTAGAGTTGTTCGATTAGTTTTACCCTTCCTATGGTGAAGGATTCATCCTCTATCCAAATCCGGGTTGCAGGATTTAAAACCCGAAAGCTCTCAAATAAATCGTTTTGGAACTGCTCAGTAGAAGGCTGTCCCGTGCTGAGTTGGTTGCCAAAACTTGACCCATTGTGATTGGCCAAGCCTTCCAGGTCAATGACTTGCTCACCCATCTCCCTTAGGGCATGGAGTATAGCTGTCTTCCGTGATCCGGTGGCACCGGTCAATACTTGCAGGTTCAAGGACTGGTTAAAATAATCCACCACCGCCTGCCGATAAGCCTTGTACCCTCCAACCAGCGTTGTCACCTGAAATCCATACGTTTCCAACAGCCATGCGAGACTTTTGGACCGCATGCCCCCTCTCCAGCAGTGGACAAGAAGGTGCGTGGAGTCCAGCTTTTCTGCGGTTTCAATAAAACCAACCATTTTTGGCCCGACGATTTCCAGACCCAATTTGATGGCGTCTTGCTTGCTTTGCTGCTTATAGGCAGTTCCCACCTTTGCCCGCTCCTCATTGTCAAAAAGTGGCAGATTAATGGCCTTGGCCATATGGCCGGAAACAAATTCTCCAGGTGACCTGGTATCCAACACAGGAAGGGAAGTTCTTAATGCCAGGAAATCTTCTATTGTTACTACATCCATAAAGGGTCTATAAAGATAATGGAAAAAAGATGAAAATTCTGAAGGCAACTCATTTAATCCATTATGCCGAAACATCTTTCCCAATTCAGTTAGAGATAAAGCCACCTTTTGACACGGGAAGGCAAAAAAACAACCGCTTGAGGTGGGAAAACCTTATTCTTTCTGTAATTTGTCAAAGAAATAAGTAACCCGTATTCCTACGGGATAAAGTCAACAAACGGTCTTTCGTGAATCGCTATATTTGTCTTGATACGGAAATCAATCCCCAGCAAAAAATATTGCTGGATATCGGTGCCGTGGCGGAAGACGGTAGTACCTATCATGCCAATAATTCAACCGCATTAATTTCATTTATCGGCAAAAGACGTTTTATCTGCGGACATAATATCATCCATCACGACCTGTATTATCTGCAGGCAGTATTTGCTAGCTTGGGTGGAATTGGGCAGTTGAAAATCATTGATACCCTGTACCTTTCACCCCTTCTTTTCCCCAATCGTCCTTACCATGCCTTACTAAAGGACGACAAACTGTTGACGGACAGTGTCAATAATCCACTGAATGATGCCCAGAAAGCAAAAGACCTTTTTCAGGACGAGTGCACGGCTTTTCATCAACTGTCCGAAGAAGTAAAGCAAGTCTATTACCTGCTTCTAAAAAATCAACCCGAGTTTAAAGGTTTCTTTTCCTATGTGGGGTATACCTATAAAGGAAATACAGCGGAAGCACTTATTCATGAGCTTTTTAGAAATAAAATCTGTGCATCAGCCCCCCTTACCAAATTTATACGAGATAATCCAAGGGAGTTGGCCTATTGCTTGGCACTGATACAAGGAGGGGATATCCGGTCAGTAACACCACCTTGGGTGCTGCGGACATTTCCTGAAGTAGACCGGTTGATTACCTTGCTGCGCAATAGGCCTTGCCTTGCAGGGTGCCCATATTGTGAAGAAGCGTTGGATATCCACCACGGGTTAAAAAAATTCTTTGGCTTTGACGCTTACCGGAAATTTGGTGATGAACCCTTGCAGGAATCGGCCGTGCAGGCCGCGGTGATGCAAAAATCAGTGTTGGCTGTATTCCCCACCGGGGGTGGCAAATCCATTACCTTTCAGGTTCCTGCGCTGATGAGTGGTGAAAGCGAGCGAGGTCTTACCGTTGTCATTTCTCCACTGCAATCCCTGATGAAAGACCAGGTGGACAACCTGGAGGCCAGCGGGATCACCGCAGCCGTCACCATCAACGGTCTCCTTGATCCCATCGACCGGGCAAAATCCTTTGAGCGGGTAGAAGACGGTTCCGCAGCCCTGCTCTACATTTCCCCGGAATCCTTGCGCTCCAAAAGCATAGAACGGCTTCTTCTTGGCCGAAAGATCAGTCGGTTTGTAATCGATGAAGCTCACTGTTTTTCGTCATGGGGGCAGGATTTTCGGGTAGACTACCTGTATATCGGTGATTTTATCAAGGGGCTACAAGAGAAAAAACAATTGGGTGAGGGCATTCCCGTTTCGTGCTTTACAGCTACCGCCAAACAAAAAGTAGTCGAGGATATTCAACACTATTTTAAAGAAAAATTGGCAATAAGCTTTCGTGTTTTCCGGTCAGGAGTCTCCCGTACCAACCTGCTATACAAGGTGTTTGAACGTAGGGAGGAAGAAGATAAATATGCCGCCCTGCGGGATCTGATCACATCCAAAGCCTGCCCAACCATCGTTTACGTTTCCCGGACAAGAAAAGCCTATGAACTTTCCCAGCGCTTGAATACGGACGGATTTCAGGCCAGACCTTATCATGGCAAAATGGATAAGCAAGAGAAGTCTGAAAATCAGGATGCGTTTATCTCCGGCGAAATTCCCATCATGGTAGCGACATCTGCCTTTGGCATGGGTGTCGACAAAAAGGATGTGGGTCTGGTGGTTCACTATGAGATTTCCGACTCCCTGGAGAATTATGTGCAGGAAGCGGGACGTGCAGGCAGGGATGAAAACATTGAAGCGGCCTGTTACGTGCTCTTTGACGAAGAGGACCTAAGCAAACATTTTATCATGCTGAATCAGACCAAATTGAGCATCAAAGAAATTCAACAGGTATGGAAAGCCATCAAGGAGGTCACCCATTTTCGGAGTACCGCTTCCAATTCAGCCTTGGAAATTGCCCGGAAGGCAGGCTGGGACGACAGCATTTTAGATATAGAAACACGGGTAACCACGGCCATCGCCGCCTTGGAAGATGCCGGCTACCTGAAAAGAGGGCAGAATATGCCCCGGATTTTTGCAAACAGCATCTTGTCAAAAACCGCCCAGGAAGCCATTGATAAGATTCAAGTCTCTCCCCGCTTTGATGAAAAGCAAAAAGTCGCAGGAACGCGGATCATCAAGAAACTTTTTTCCAGCAAAAGCAAAAAAATCGAAGGGGAGGAAGTGGCGGAAACACGGGTGGATTATATCTCGGATCATCTCGGTATCGTGCGGGAAGAGGTCATCAATATCATCAACTTGCTAAGGGAGGAAAATATCCTGGCTGACGCCAAAGACCTAACTGCTTTCATAAAGCAAGGAGAAACATTCAACCGCTCTTTGGGGCTTGTGGAAATTTACAGCAAACTGGAAAACTTTCTCCTCACCCAATTTCAGGAGGAACCCAAAACGTATTCACTCAAAGCCCTCAACGAAGCAGCTGCCTTGACAATGGGAGAGGAAGTATCCACCCATTTGATCAAAACCCTGATCAACTATTGGAATATCAAACATTGGGCGAGAAGCAAGCCGAGAGGGCCTTCCAAAAACCACCTGGTGGTCGGACTGGTAATAGATAGGGACCACTTAAAAGATAAACTGGAAAAGCGGCACGTGTTGTCCAAATTTATCATCGAGCACCTGTATCAAAAAAGTAGACAAGTTGGGGGAAATGAAAATGCAGCCAAAACGGAAGTACGAGTCGAGTTTTCCGTTCACGAACTGAAAACCGCTTACGAAATCCATTCCGCCCTTTTTATTCTGGATATTAGCCTGTCCGATATTGAAGATACGCTGTATTACCTTTCCAAAATCGAAGCCATCAAGATTGAAGGAGGGTTTTTGGTCGTTTATAACCGACTGACCATTGAGCGGCTGGAAAAGGACAACAAGCGGCGCTATAAAACTGAGGACTATGAAAAGCTGCGGGAGTTTTATGAAAATAAAGTGCAGCAAATTCACATTGTGGGGGAATATGCCAAGCGGATGATCCAGGATTACCAGGGGGCTTTGCAGTTTGTGGATGATTATTTCCAGATAAACTACCCTTCTTTCCTCAGAAAATACTTTAATACCAGCCGACAAAAGGAAATCAAACAAAACATCACGCCCAATAAATTCAAGCAACTCTTTGGTGAACTGTCGCCAGCGCAGCTAGCCATCATCAAAGACAACCAAGCCCAATATATCGTGGTTGCTGCGGGTCCAGGCAGCGGCAAAACTCGGGTTTTGGTGCACAAACTTGCCTCTTTGTTGCTTATGGAGGACGTAAAACACGAGCAGTTATTGATGCTGACTTTTTCCCGGGCCGCAGCTACGGAATTCAAGAAGCGATTGATCGACCTAATAGGCAATGCGGCTTTGTGGGTGGATATCAAAACGTTCCATTCCTATTGTTTTGACATCTTGGGGAGAGTGGGAAACCTGGACGGGTCCGGAGATATCGTGCGGCAGGCAACTGAAAAAATCATTGCCGGAAAAGTGGAAACGAGGGAAGTGACCCGCACGGTCTTGGTCATTGATGAGGCCCAAGACATGAATGCCGAAGAATTTGGCCTCATCTCAGCGCTGATGATCCAAAATGAAGAAATGCGGGTCATCGCCGTAGGAGATGATGACCAAAATATATTTGAGTTCAGGGGGGCCAATGCTGCCAATTTGGAGCAGTTTATCACGCAACGGAAAGCTGTCAAATATGAACTGGTGGAAAACTACAGGAGCAGGCCCAATTTGGTCGCATTTACAAACCAGTGGGTAGGCACCCTGCCCAACCGGCTTAAATCTGCCCCCATTTTGGCCAAAGAACGGGCCAACGGAAAGTTGTCCATCACCACCTACATGGACCAATCCCTGATATCCCCTGTTGTGGAGGATGTATTGGGCAGTAGTCTCAGCGGAACGGTGGCCGTACTTACCCGTACCAACGAGGAAGCCATGCAGATTGCGGGATTGTTGATCAAAGGTGGCTTACCCGCCAAACTGATTCAAACCAACGATGGGTTCAGCTTATTCAATTTATATGAAGTCAGGTACTTTCTGCAGCAGCTGAATTTGCCGGAGGATGTATATACCATTCCTGCGGAAAATTGGGAAATGGCTAAAAAACGTCTAAGAGTGCACTTTGAGCGGAGCACCAAATTGGAAATTTGCAGGCAATTGATTTCGGATTTTGAGGTGATTTACCCAAAGACCCGGTACCGATCCGATTTGGATACCTTTATCCGGGAGTCCAAGTTGGAAGACTTTTTTCCGCAGCGGTCGGAGACTGTCTTTGTCTCCACTATCCATAAGGCCAAGGGCAAGGAATTTGATCACGTTTTCATAATCTTGGAAAAGACCCCTATGCTAACCCCTGAATTCCGCCGACTGCTCTATGTAGGCATGACCCGTGCCAAGCAAAACTTAACTATTCACCTGAACGGACAATTTTTGGATGGGTTTTCGGTCAAAAACCTACTGTACCAGCATAACAACCAATTTACCTTTCCTCCCCAGCTTTTGGCGAGGCAACTTAGCTTTAAGGATGTGTGGTTGGGATACTTTATGCGGAGGCAGTCGTTGATTACCCATTTGCGCAGTGGGGATGTGCTTACGGTGCGTGAAGGGGAATGTTTTAATGCCCGTGGTCAGGCTGTGCTGAAGTTTTCAAAAAGCTTTGCAAGGGAACTGGAGGATATGACTCAGAAGCCCTATCGCTTATCCACCGTCACTGTCAACTATTTGGTGTATTGGCAAGATGAGGAGCAGCGGGAAGGGCTGGTAATCTTGCCGGAGCTACTATTTGAGCGGATATAGCGTTTGAAATGTCTTCCTGGATTTCAATAAAATTTAAAACTGACCGCTCCATTATCTCTTTGAGAATACTTCTGAAACGATCATATCTAAATTTTTCTCAGGTACTACCTGTTTACAGCAATTTGGTCCAAGCGGTTATCTGGGATGGCTTGTTTATTCTGTTGCCTTTTCGCTTAAAATTCAATCCACTAATTAGCATTAAACCAAACACATTCCAATTATCACTTATTCAACAAAAAAGCCTAAAAATTATTTTTTACATAATTTTTTAAAATATTTGTTCTTTTATTTGCAACGTAAGGTGTCTTCTATTACCTTTGACATACCAAACAAAGACAAAAAGTCTAAATGTTTGTTAAAATACTGTAGGATGATGAAATTGGCAGACATGCCCTCCGGTCCCGGGGGTGGGGACATCAGAATAAAGTAAATATCGAGCTCGTGTTTTACCTAATTGCCCCGTGGAGGTTCGACTCCTTCTCCTACAGCAGGTTATTTTGGGTTTATTGTTAATTGACTAAGGCTATGAGATTTTATTTCATAGTTTTTTTATTTTTTATAGGGTGTGAGTAGCTAATTTACCTGGTAGTGGAATCTCGCTTCGAAACTGCCTCACCCCGTCCCTCTCCTTCAGGAGAGGGCGATCGATGACGTCATAAAGATGAATTATCGTGAGTTGAAGTTCCTCTTAAGCGTAAGTGGCACATCCCGGATTAGCGGAGCAGTCCGGGAGGGTAATTTTAAAGGGCAAAATATTGCACCATCGCTCAAGGACATTTTAGACTGTTTAATTAAAACTTATATTTATTATTCTAAAATCACTTAGTGATGCCCGATTTAATAGCCCGGGGTTTCAACCCCGAGTTATGAAAACGACCCACCTTATCCCCGTTTTGGCCGATCCAATGCCAATCCCTCGAATACCGTACCGCCAAAACCCATCAGCGGTTGGGGTGGTGTGGCAACATAAAATCCCTACCCACCTGCAGGCGTGTCATCTCTTTATCCCGATCTTCGGGGTAAGTTCCGGGCTCTTTCAAAACGATGAGTCACAAAATTACCTCAATCTGGTTTTGACGGGAATGTGAAAACAGCACAACCATCACGGCGGCCAAATTGCCCCACCCCAGCCCTCCCCTTTAAGGGAGGGAGATTGATTCGGTCAATTGAGATGATTTTATCTTAATTGACCGAATTAGGCTAGCTGTTCGGGAGGGGATTCATTTCGTCATAGAGTAAAATTCGTATAGAAACGGTATTCAAAAGTCCCCCTAAAGGGGGATTTAGGGGGCAGTTGGGAGGGATATTTATGTCTACAAAATCAGAGGCCATAAAAGATTCCTTACAAATCCCTACCTACCTGCAGGCGTGTCATCCGCGTTATCCCGATCTTCGGGGCAAGTTCCGGGTTCTACCAAAACGATGAGACACAAAAATTACCTGAATCTGGTTTTGGCTGGAATGTGAAAACAGCGCAACCATCACGGCGGCCAAAACTCCCAATCCATCTTCCAATCCAGGGGTTTCGCTATCGCTACACCCCTGGCTATTGAGAGGTTAAACCCCGTTCGGGGTTTGGCACCAAATAGGTTGGACAATTGATAATAAAATCGTCCTATAAAGAAATTCCATTTCTATTTATTGAACTTAAAAAACGTGTCATTTGAAATTCGAAGCGAAAAGATAAACAGGTTTTCGCCTTTTCAGGAAAAACTGTTTTTTTCCACATTGTAGCGTTTCTCCGTTCACTCCCATCTCAGGCTAGGACAGTTTGGGAAATAAACTACTAAAAACGAAGTAATTACTACTGGAACATACTGCTCCTTTGAAGTGAGATAAAGATTTTTCCAACCTTACAAATAACCCTGCAAAACATATCAACTCAATCTGATTTCTTATGTCACAGAGAGTCGGAGAAGGCGATTAACAAGCAGGGGCCTTTTTAAAAATGTGGC
>JBBQXZ010000187.1:0-9356 GCA_038209145.1 Cytophagales bacterium
TTGTTTTAAACTGCGACCCATATGACTAATTGTATTCAAACTTCCAAAAAAATCCTTGCGCTACTTCGGGTGCGATATACTGGAAAATACCTGAAAGGAGAGGTGATCTCGCACCCGCATTTTCCCAGTCTGTTGACGATCTCGGATGTGTTGGAAAAGTATAAGATCAGTCATGTTCCGCTTAAGATCGGGAAAGATAAACTGGCTGAGGTTCCACTGCCCTGCATCGCACAGGTTGCGGTACGGGGAAAGGAATTTTTTCATACCCTTACCCATATTTCTGAGAAAAGTGTGGACGGGTATGATGAACTGGGAATAGAAAACAAAGTGTCCAGGGAAGACTTTTTAAAAATGTGGACAGGAGTGGTCTTGTTGGTGGAAAGGAACGAAGACTCCGCAGAGCCCGGAATTGAAGAAAGAACTCGGCAGGATAAAATCAGAAAGCTTTTGATTGGGATTCTTGCTTTATTCGTATTGCTGGGGTTGGGTATGGGAATTATGGAATTGTCGGGGAGCGGGTATAGGTTTTTGGCTTTTGGCTATTTGGTGCTGAAATTGATCGGATTGGGTATTTCGGCCTTGGTTTTATGGCGGGAAATTGACAAGGATAATCCTTTGGTTCAAAAATTCTGCTCCGGTGGAGATAAGACAGACTGTAATGCGGTGTTGGATTCAACGGACTTAAAATTTGCGGAAGGGGCCTTAAGTCCCGGTTCGCTGGCTTTTTCCTATTTTTTTGCGGGGTTCATTTTGTTGGTAACGCATTCACTGACGCCTACTCTATTTGCCCTGGTAGGGTGGCTAAGTTTGGCAACTATTCCGGTAGTGGTGATTTCCTTTTATTATCAGGCATTTGCCATCAAGAAGTGGTGTAGGTTTTGTCTGCTGTTGCAGGGAATTCTACTTTCCGAGATAGTCTTGGCCTGGATCGGGCAGTTTTATAAAGGGTCGATAGATTTGGGCATTTTTTCGGCCTTTGCGGTTCTTTTTATCGGAGGTCTTCTGGGGTGGATGTATCTGAAACCGATGCTGGACGCCAAAGACGATATTTACCATTATAAAAGAAACCTGAAAAAAATTAAAAACAACCCGTCAATATTTGGGCGTTTGCTTACCCAATCCAAGAAGATAAGCAACCCTACCGAAGGGCTGGGTATAAGAATAAAAAATAAGTCTCCCAAATATCAGGTCATCAAGGTGTGCAATCCCTACTGTGGCCCCTGCGCCAAGGCGCATCCGGAATTGGAGCGATTGGTGGAGGAGGGAAGCATTGACCTGCAGGTACTTTTCTTTCCAAATGCCGATATGGCGGACCCCAGGACAAAGACCATCAGCCACTTCCTGGCCATAGCAGATAAAGGAGACCAGCAGATCACACGCAAAGCATTGGACCAATGGTATACTTCCGAACAAAAAGACTATACGGCATTTGCTGACGCATATCCTATGAATGGCGAGTTGAAGCAGCAGGAAGAAAAAATTACGGCCATGAAGGAGTGGTGCGAACGGGAGGGGATTACGCATACGCCCACCATTTTCATCAATGGATATAAATTGCCGGAAGAATACAATATAGAAGATCTAAAAGAAATAATCACTTAAAGGTGGTAAAGTTATTCAATCGCGACGGATGGGCATAGTCTCCGGGTGTCCTTAAAAAGTCCGGGAAAATAAAAAACTTCTTAAACTAAAAAGTAAAATGAAAAAGTTAAATTTAGAAAAATTGAAGCTGGCAGCCGAGGATGTGCTGTAGAGGAGCCAATTGACGGGCATTTATGGGGGTTCGGGATCAGGTAATAATTGTCCTAGTGGTACATTTAAGTGTGACTGTAGAGGTTTCTTTTTGGGATGCTATAGCAGTTGGTTAAAATGTTATAATGCCTGTCCGTAATTAATAGAAAGCCATAATGCTTTGTAAATCTTTTAAAGTTGCCTTTTAGGTTTCCAAAGATGACGTAACATTTATTTTATACGAAATGAAAGAAGAGTCAGGCTTGTTCTGATTCTTCTCTCTTCTTGAAGATTTATAAGTGATTAACCTTACGATGTAACACTTGTTTTGAAAAAAATCTAATTTCA
Source organism: Cytophagales bacterium (assembly GCA_038209145.1). Taxonomy (GTDB): domain Bacteria; phylum Bacteroidota; class Bacteroidia; order Cytophagales; family Cyclobacteriaceae; genus Lunatibacter. The sequence continues at coordinate 2,080 of JBBQXZ010000187.1, forward strand.
TCTTTTTTAAGAAAAAATAAGAAAAATCATGCGGTTTTGCAGTAATTGTGTTCTATAATTTATCTATGACCACCTTCATCAAAATGCGACCTCATCCCTAAACGTCCTAAATAAAAAATTATGAGTATTTAATAGCATCAATTGACATGATATTAATCTATAAATAACAAAAAAGATTCATGATAAAAGGTAATTCTACACATTGTACTTCTTTACTTAGACTAATCATATTTACAATAAAAATAATATATATTTTTATGTTTATTATAAGCATATTTTCATGCAGAGAAGAAAAAGAGTCCTCAGAAAGAATATTAACCAATTTAAGTTATAAGATCGATACAGTGGTCGTAGACCCTAGCGGAGAAATCATAAATCTCAAATGGGGATTACAGACTTCTGCCATACAGGATAGCAAAGGACACCTATTTATTTTGGATAAAGATGAAGGTGTGTTAGATAAGATCGACCTCGATGAATTAGTACTGGTGGAGAAAATTTCTTATGAAAAAGAAGGGCCTAATGGAATAGGAGATGTGACCTCATGGATAAGGCTACTAGAAGACGACAAAATTTTATTTGGGTCTCCTGAATTTATAATCCTGTTCGATCTGGAAGGTAAGATAATACGTAGGTATACTGAGAAAATGGAAGAATTTATTGGAGACGACATAAGAGATTTGGAATCTGTTAGAGGTAAGCCTGTCATTACCGATGAGGAAACCGTGTATAAGCTTTCACAGGATTTTGAAGATATGTCTAAAAAGTTTATAAAACTGGACTATAAGAAAAAAACTTCCAAAATCTATGATATGCCCGGTTTGGATGAGTTGCCAAGCTATACCATCCTATATATTACAAGCCAATCTTTTCATATAGCTTCCTCTAGGGAGGAAATTAACCAATATGGTAATAAGATAATTTTTTCAAGTGATGCATTTTCAGACTTATATGTTTTAGATATAGAAAAAGATTCTTTATACAGAGTTTTCTATACCCCACGTCTAACAGAAGCATCAAAAAAAGGAGGATACCCTAAAGAGGTGGGGTCTATATCTGAATTCCGGGAGCTATATACAAAAATCGATGAAGAGGTGAGCTTTATGGCTCCTATTTGGGATGAGGATAATAATTTATATTATCGATTCAGTTATGAGATGTTCGAGTATGAAAGCCAATCGGAAGATGAGCCAAGAACCTACTTTAAAGTTTATCTGACTATTTTTGACGATGAATTCAATGTCTTGGAAGAAAGCTTGTTAAAGGAACTTAAAAACCCGCCTGCTAGCCCATTCGTCAAAAATGGAAACATTTGGACCTATGCAAATGTAAATGACGAGTTGGGTTTTGCGATTTTTAAAATAGATCTCAACTCGAAGGTGAAAAATCGCAATAAATAATGAAATGTTTTACCTATTTATATAATAATATGAGTATTCCAAATTCCACTAGTAGCCAAAAATTGCGCTGTTTTGAGTTTAGAACTTGATTCTCGTTGACCATTTAAAGATATCTATTGATGATTATCAGCAAAATTTATATCCCTTATATTATATAAAATAATGATTCGATAGCAGGTAATCATATCTTATATAAATTAATTTCTTTCAAAATTATGAATTCCGATTTGTCTAAGATACCTTTTGATAAAATTGCGAGTTAATATTTCAGACTAGTTAAGGTATATTTAACCTTTAAATATCGCTCGATAGAGAACTATTAGGAGGTAATAATATATTATTAAAGTTAAACTATGAATATTTTTGATTCGTTGAAATCCACATTTCCCTTCTACAAACAACCCGACGCCAAAGACTGTGGCCCCACCTGCCTGCGCATCATAGCCAAACATTACGGCAAAATGATCTCCCTGGAGGAGATTCGGGATTTTTCGGAAACTACCCGGTCGGGAAGCAACCTGCTCAAGCTGAGCGAGGCGGCGGAATCCATCGGCTTTAAAACCATTGGGGCAAAGCTTGATTACAACCGGATGAAAACGGCCCATCTACCTTTAATCGCTCATTGGGATAAAAACCACTTTGTGGTGGTGTACCGGATCAAAAAGGATGAAGTTTATCTTTCCGATCCAGCCTATGGCCTGATCCGCCTCTCCAAATCTGAATTTATCGCCCGATGGATTGGAAACGGGGCCGGTGAATCCACCAAGGAAGGCATTACGCTATTGGTGGAAGTTACCCCGGACTTTAAAAAGTTGAAATGGGAAGACAGCGATAAGCGCTCGCTTCGCTTTCTATTCCGGTATTTGTTTAATTACAAAAACCTCTTGGTACAACTTTGTATCGGGCTGCTGGTAGGCAGTCTTCTACAGCTTATTTTTCCCTTTCTGACCCAGAGTATTGTCGATGTGAGCATCCAAAACCAGGATATCGGTTTTATCTACCTGGTACTGATGGCGCAGGTGATGCTGTTTTTCGGACGTACCAGCGTAGAAGTGTTCCGCAGTTGGATTTTGCTCCATCTAAGCACCCGGATCAATATCTCCCTGGTATCCGGACTTTTTTATCAAGCTGATGAACCTGCCCATCGCCTATTTCGATACCCGGATGACCGGGGATATTATGCAGCGTATTGGGGACCATCGCCGGATCGAGAACCTGCTGACCGGAACCACTCTCAGCACCCTGTTTTCATTTTTTAATTTCTTCGTTTTCGGAGCGGTACTCATTTACTACAGCCATACAATTTTTCTGATTTTTCTGGCGGGAAGTGTTTTATACATTCTCTGGGTACTGTATTTTATGAAGCGAAGGCGGGAGCTGGACTACAAGCGTTTTGCCCAGTTAAGCCAGGAACAAAGTACGGTTATAGAACTGATCAACGGCATGCAGGAAATCAAAATGCACAATGCGGAAAAGCAAAAACGCTGGAGGTGGGAATTTGTTCAGGCCAGCCTGTTCAATGTCTCCATTCAGACCCTTTCCTTGGAACAAACTCAAGGAGTAGGATCTTCCATGATCAATGAGCTGAAGAATATGCTCATCACGTTTACCTCAGCCGTGCTGGTAATAGAAGGCAATCTTACCCTTGGGATGATGCTTTCGCTCCAATACATCATAGGGCAGCTAAACAGCCCCATTACGCAGGTGGTCGGTTTTATCCGGGCGTATCAGGATGCCAGCATCAGTCTGGAGCGGCTTAACGAGATTCATGACAAGGAAGAGGAGGAAAGTAGGGACAAACAATACATCCGTAAAGTCAAGCCATCCGAGGAGTTGATCGTGAAAAACCTTTCCTTCCGATATATAGGAGCCGATGAGCCCGTATTGGAAGGATTCAATCTAATCATACCTCCCCAGAAAGTCACAGCGGTGGTAGGTGCCAGCGGAAGCGGGAAGACAACCCTTATGAAGTTGTTGCTGAAATTCTACGAGCCCGGCAAAGGAGAGATCCTGTATGGCAATCATGACCTGAAAATGGTTGCTGCCAGAAGCTGGAGGGACCATTGCGGAGTGGTAATGCAGGAAGGCTACGTGTTTAACGATACCATTGCGGCCAATATAGCCGTGGGGCAGGACCGCATCGACCAAGAACTGTTGATCAAGGCCGCCCGGATCGCCAATATCCACGACTACATCCAATCCCTGCCGCTTGGCTTCAACACCAAAATCGGCAACGAGGGAGCTGGGATTAGCACCGGACAAAAGCAGCGGCTTTTTATAGCCCGGGCGGTGTATAAGGATCCAGAAATACTTTTTTTTGATGAGGCCACCTCGGCGCTCGACGCCCGAAACGAACGTATCGTGATGGAGAACCTCCATCATTTTCTAAAGGGGAAGACGGTATTTGTCATTGCGCACCGGTTGAGCACGGTGAGGCATGCGGATCAGATCATCGTCATCGACCAGGGAAAAATAGTGGAACAGGGGACACACGAGCAATTGGTGTATTCCCGGGGAGCGTATTATGATTTGGTAAAAAATCAGTTGGAACTGGAAAAAATAAATGCGAACTGAATATGCCGGATCAGCAAAATCGCAGCGATAACCTTCATCTCCGGTCCGAGGAAGTCCAGGAGATCATCGCCACGCCCCCGGCCTGGCTGATCCGCTGGGGCATCACCCTGGTTTTTATCCTCACTTCAATGATTATCCTGTTGTCCTTTCTGATAAAGTATCCGGATTTTTTCCAGGCAAAGGTGCTGGTAACCACTCTGGAGCTGACGGAGCGGGTGCTTGCCCGTTCTTCCTGACAGATCGAAACGTTGTTTGTCGAAAATGGTGATCCTGTCAAAGCAGGCCAGGCACTGGCCGGGATAAAAAGCACGGCGGACCTGGAGGATATCCTATACCTGAAAGAAGTACTGGAAAGGGCTGTCTTTGGAAAGGAAAACAACTATGGCTTTCCCATAGAACCCGTTTCCAATCTGGTGCTTGGAGAGGTGGAACCTGCTTTCCTCGAATTCGAGCGGAACTACATGGAATACCTGCTGCTGCGTGAGCTTCAGCCCCACGTCGGGCAAATGGACGGCAGCCGTGCCTCCCTGATAGAAATCAACAACAGATTCCAGAGCCAGACCGCCCAAAAAGAACTCCTGGAGCGGAGGATGGTGCTTACCCAAATTGATTATGAGAGGAATAAAGACTTCATTTGGACGCTTACAGTTGGCATCGGACAGTGTACTACTGGCTGGAAGCTTATAAATACCAAGATAGCTTAGCTTATTCTCCAAAAAAAAATAAGCATTTACAGAGGCTGTTGAGTGAATTAAATTTGGATACTACCTTGTAAAACATGAAAACGAGCTGTTTCCATGTACTCATAGTCTTATAATATCGATCCGATTTGAAAGTCTCGGCTGCTTGATCCACCAACTTGCGAGGGATAAAGGAAAGTAATTGGCAGATAATCGACTGACAGGATAATTTTGTATGTTGCATGGGGCTGGTTGTTGCGTAATAACTACAACTTCACAAAAAAAATGAAATCTACCAAATCGGTAGTTCCGTTTTTCCAAAATTGCACTATTCCAAGATGAATAAATTGAGAGGAATTTTTACTCGGATGACACTACTATTCATGTACCTAAAAATAATTAAAAAATAAAAATATTGTTTTTTCAAAATTTAAGTTTAATTTCACAGTTAACATTAACCAATTGTTTGAAATTATTTAAAAAGATGATAGCTACAACGAGTTTAAATTATAACTGCTTGTTTTTAAGGTGCCTTAAACAAATTGTTGGTAAGGAAAAAGTTAACCTTTAAATCCTTTAAAAATGAGAGAAAACATCATTCGCTATTCGTTAGCGTTCATCACAATGTCCACTATTTTGTTAGTGGGGGGGATGCCAAGAAAACCTAGAGTTCCAGTTAATTAAAAACGAAGAAGCTGAATCAATAGTAAAGAAACAGCTTACATTTGAAGAAATTCAAATTATAAATAGATTTAAGGAAACAATTGTATTGTTTTCAAATATCCTCATCGAAGTTGAGGAATTACCCAATCTAGTAGAAGAGGCAACTCTTTTAAAGTATGAAGGGCAACATATTGTGTTAACAGATGAGTTAGTCAAGCCCAATTCGGAACTATATAAAATCCTGGGTTACTCTTTTGAATCAAAACTTGGTTCAAAATTATCTCCAAGAAATCAAAGAAATATTTTGGATTTGATTGAAAACAATGATTTAAAGATCTAATGGCCATACGTTCAATACAATCAAGATCTAAGTAGCATTACATTAACTTATAATCCTTTAGACAATGAATTTGAGAATAAAGGACTTAGATTTATAAAAATAGATGGAAAATATGCTTTCCAAGATACAGTTCTTGTGAATGAGGATTATGCAATTCAATATCCAGTTTGGATATTTGATGGGCATAATAAACTAGACGAATATGACCCCTATTCAAGGTTATACACTGCTTCTAAAAAGAAAAATAGTAATAATTTTTCCATTGGAGTAGATGAACCTGAGGATGATGGAAATACTTTTCCTACGGATCCAAATCAGGTTAATTTTCAATGTTGCAGTCAAATCCGTTTAAATGGAACTCATCAAGTGAATAAAATTTACTTAAGGCATGTGAGAGTAATGCGAAACTTTAGGGGTTTGTTCGGAGGCGAGAATCAAATTAGGATTTACACCTCGCCATCAAATGTTACATCAACAAGTGTAGATGCATTGAACGCTGTGTCAACCTTCATATCAAGAAGTGATGCTACTAATCGAAGGTGGAAAGCAGTACATAGAGTTATAGATCAAAATTGGGAAATAAATCAGATTCAAAAGCTTGTTGTATTTGAAAGTTTTAATACATCAAGAGATGACGAAACCAACTTCACAGCTGGAGTTAAATATGTAACAAAGTTAAAAGTAGATAGTAAAGGCTTAGATGTTGAGATCGGTCCACAATTTGAAGTTGGGGTGAATGTGAAAATCAAAAGAACAAATGAATTTACACGAATGACATATAATAGGAGTCAATTTTTCTTTATAAATTGGGATAACGCTGATTCTAAAGGAATTCATTCAAATAATGCTGTTAGATTGCACACGTTTGACAGAACGAGAGGACAAGTTTTCTATACATACGGAGTAGTTGGTTATAATTTCTAAAATTGATGAAAAAATCATTTCTATTATTTGTCTATTCACTTTTAGTTGGTAGTGTATATGCTCAGATACCCAAATATGAGATTGGCTTTCAAGGAGCGGTATGGAATTCTATTTATAATGCAAACGGAACAGATTCTGAGTCAGAAGAGTTTTTACGTGAGGCTAGTAGTTTTGATTTTAAGAACTACCCCTTTAATTTCCTAAATATGTTAAATTCCGCAAGAATAGCAGCGTATGATCAGCAGTACAGTATGATTATGCTTAGAGGGTTTGGTAGAAAAAATTACACTAATTTCTATCTCCAATCAGGATTTAATTATACTCAAGAACCTCTCGATTTCATTATTCCCTATAATATTTCTAGTAATAATTCTGGTAATTCTGTTCTATATGTCGATTTTACAAATTTCGAAATTCCGCTTTATATAGGTCACCGCTTAGAATTTTTGGAAAATATACGGGTTTATGCTGGCTTGGTTTCTACATTTGCCTCAACTGTAGGAAACAGCCCCGTACTTCCTAGACTAAATAATTCGGATATAGATCCAACATTGAAAAGAGATTTGGAAACTACATTAGGAGAGCTAAGACAAGACATAACAAACAGCTATAAAAAATTCTATATAAATGGTTCTGCAGGTATAGGGCTGGATGGTCTAGCCCCCTATTAATCGGACAATTTTAATTTTGCTATTG
>JBBQXZ010000188.1:0-9354 GCA_038209145.1 Cytophagales bacterium
CATGTGCTGATCAGCAGCACCCATACCCATGCCTCCGGTGCGGTGGAAGAGGTACATTTGGTCCAAGCGGACCTTGCTTACCGGGAGAATTTACCCGGCTTGATTCTACAGGCTGTCAGCAATGCGTTGGGCAAATTACAACTTGCAAAAATCGCTTTTGGGAAAACCCCTGCCCCTGAGCATGTCCGCTGTCGCAGGTACCGCATGGACTCCTCCTATGTGCCTGTCAATCCGATCTCCGGACTATCCGATAAGATCAAAACCAATCCTTTTGGCGTTGAGGGTCAGATCCTCCGTCCCGTGGCGGTTCCTGATCCTGAACTCAGCTTCTTGGCCGTCAAAGGATTAAATGGTCAATGGATTAGTGTTGTTGGCAATTATTCCCTGCACTATGTGGGCGATTGGGAAAACGGCACTGTGTCGGCAGATTATTTTGGGGTATTTTCAAATGCCCTTAAAAGGGAGTTGAATGCCACGGATGATTTCGTCGGGATGATGAGTAACGGCACGAGTGGCGATATCAACATCTGGGACTTCCTGGACCAAGACAAATATCCAAAGGAGCTTTTTGCCAAAAGCAAGCTGATCGGTGAGGATTTGGCCTCGAAGGTAGTAGCTGTACTTCCTGAGTTGGATTGGGAGGAAAATCCGGAATTGGGAGCCGTCTTTCAAGATCGAATGATTGCACGAAGAATGCCCAGTAAAGAAGAGCTGGAAGAGGCGACAAATGTCTTGAAAACAGGCAAGTTGGAATACCTAATCCCCGATATGGAAGGTTGGAAGAAATTGTATGCCCGGGAACAGCTACTATTGGCGGAGTTTCCCACATCGGCTACCGTTCCCTTGCAGGTGCTGCAAATAGGTTCCGGGAAAATAGGTGCCTTACCTGGAGAATTTTTCGCATCCACCGGACTTCACATCAAAGCTATTGTCCCAAGTCCCTATTTTACCATCACCTTGGCCAACGGCAATGTGGGCTATGTCCCTCCGGCGGAGGAATTGGCCAATGGGGGCTATGAGACCTGGCGTTGCAGGATCAGTAACCTGCATGAGGAAGCGGAGGAAGAAATTCGTTTGGCACTTATTGCGCTCATTACAGCGGATTAAGAAAAATGTTTGGCAAATTTTTTCTAAAATCCTGTATCTTTGAATCAGGTATGAATCTTTACGAAACGCATGAAAAAAGAGGAATGGATCCGTCATATTCAGGGAAGAGTTCCGGATGCGGCGTTGGATTATTGTTTTTCCCTTTGGGAAGAAAAACCGTTTCACTTTGTTATTTCCCGTTCCCGTAGTTCCAAATTGGGCGATTTTCGGTACCGCAGGGACCATCCGGTGCAGAAAATCACCATCAACCATGATTTAAATCCCTACCAGTTTCTGATCACCTACATCCACGAAGTAGCGCATCACCGGGTGTATGCGGGGCATTCGATCCGGTGTATGCCACATGGGATAGAATGGAAGCGGGCCTTTCAGGAACTGATGTATCCAATGATTTCAGAAAAAGGAGTATTTCCAATTGATATTCTAATTCCCCTGAGAAGGCACATGCAACATCCCAAGGCCAGTGCGGGGGCAGATTTGTTTTTGATGAAGGAACTGCGAAAATACGACACCCAGGATCCTGATCGCCTGAAGGTGTTGCTAAGTGATGTAAAACTTGGAGAAAAATTTGAATTAAAGAACCGGGTCTTTCAAAAACTGGAAAGCCGAAGAACCCGGGTTTTGTGTCTGGAGGTAGCGACAGGCAAAAAGTACCTGATCTCCGGTCATGCGGCTGTGACTGACAAATAAACCCCGCAATCATGAAGAATATAATCCAAAAGGTCTTTATTTTTCTTTTACTAATTGGGGTAATCGGCTGCGAAAATATGGACCAGCAAGAGGACCTCGTTTTATATTTAAATCCCAACGAGGCCGATCAATTCCTTCCCCTATCGACCTTCGTGGATTCCATATCCTATATCCCACTTGAGACCAGCGATGAAAGCATATTGGTCAGGGTATCAGAAATCATCATAAAAGACAAGTTTATCTATGCCTTAGATATGGAACAAAAGGTAGTTTTCATATTTGACAAGAAAGGCAAATTTGTTTCCAAATTGGCCAGACAGGGAGAAGGTCCCGATGAATATCTGTGGATGCAACAGGTGTTGGTTGACGATGAGGAGTCCCATATTGAAATATTTGATTATAGAGGTGCCAATTTGCGAATTGTCAAGTATGCTATACAAACAAATCAAGATAGAGGTGTTCGGGTGATTGTGTTGATCGATGATGCAGAAAAGTGTGACGATCCGATTGCCAAGCAAGCGGCTGCAACCCATTTTTTACAAGGATTTGATGAAATGGATTTTATCTATGGTAATTACTAATCATGGAACAATTAGTCCTTGGAAATATCGTTTTGTTAAAATTTCCGTTTACTGATAGGGAAAATTAAAAGAAAAGACCTGCCTTGATTATAAATGATTACGATGATGGTGTATATGGATGCACGTTGGAACCCGGCGTGTCAGGGTTTGAATCCTACGCTTCGAGTTAAAACTCCAAATTGGCAGCTTTTTGATTCGACATTGAAAAATTTTAAAGCAACATTGTCAGTTTTAAACGAATCGTTTCCCTTTTTTGCTCTAGTGTTCAGACTCTAAACCAAAACGTTGAATTTCCAAACCACAAGCCAGCGGATTTTATCCCGGAAGGCGATATAAATTACTCGGAAAACAATTGAAAAAGACATCAATAAACGTGCAGCCCCTATCTACTTTCAAACGCCTGCACCGCAGCCCTTACAGATCCATGTTCCAGCAGCATATCATAGGCCTCCGCCTGTCCCACCCCGATAGCCTCCATAATCATATGGGTACCCCGGTTGACCAACTTTTTGTTGGAGAGCTGCATATCTACCATCTTGTTACCCTTTACCCTGCCCAACTTGATCATCACGCTTGTGGAAATCATATTTAGGACCAACTTCTGGGCGGTGCCGGATTTCATCCGCGTACTGCCAGTTACAAATTCCGGCCCCACTACGGCTTCAACCGGGAGCTGGGCGGTAGCGGCCAAGGGGCTGCTGGCATTGCAGGTAATGCAACCTGTCAGTAGCCCCGCTTGATTGGCGGCCTTCAAGCCACCGATTACGTAAGGGGTTGTTCCTGAAGCCGCAATTCCAATCACGGTGTCCCGGTCATTGAATCCAAAAACCTGTATGTCCTTCCAGGCTTGGTCTGGATCATCCTCGGCGTTTTCTACCGCCTTCCTGATGGCCATATCGCCGCCTGCGATGATGCCTATTACCAGGTCAAAGGGCACCCCATAGGTAGGAGGACACTCGGAGGCATCCAATATGCCCAGACGTCCACTCGTTCCCGCACCTATATAAAACAGTCTACCCCCTTTTTCCATCCGGGGTACAATGGCAGCGACCAGTTTCTCCATTTGGGGGATGGCTTTGTTGACCGCAAAAGGCACGGTATGATCTTCCTTGTTCATATTCGTAAGGAGATCGGCAATTTCCATTTGCTCCAGGTTGTCGTAAAAGGAGCTGCTTTCGGTAGTACTCATATTTTTTCCTGATGGTAGAGGGTAAGCCCCGCTATGGGTGCTTCCAAAATAATTTGAATAGAGACATGCAGGTCAGTGCCTACTTTACGTAGGACATCGCTGTTATAGTAGGCGATTGATCCTACGAAGTTGACAGGTTTTTCCCGGTAGTTTTCGTACCGCATGACGTGCCGCTTGAAGAAATCCATAAAGCCCTGATAAAAAAGGTTGAAGCAATAAGGGTGGTCTTTATGTTCACCGATAAATTTGCAAAAGGATGCCATATACCGGTTGGGATACGGCTTTTGGTAGACATTTTCCTGAATGTCCAAGGTAGCCAATCCAAGTTCACAGATGGCCAATTCCCGTATTTGGGAAGGCATGTCATCGTAAATAAAATCCTGAAGAAAGTGTCTTCCAATATATGAACCTCCCCCTTCGTCGCCCAATAAGTAACCGGGAGAGGGTCTGCTGGAAGTTATTTTATCCCCGTCATAGTCACCGCTGTTTGACCCGGTGCCGAGGATGCATGCAATACCGGGCTTATGCCCACAGGTAGCCTTTGCGGCTGCCGAGAGGTCATGGTCTACTTCCACCATAGCATCTCCCACTATGGCAGTGATCACCCGGCGGACGCTTGCTTTGTTCTTTTCCGCCGTACACCCTGCCCCATAAAAATAGACTTCCTTAATTGATCCCTTTAGGGCTAACATTTCTTCGGTCCGCAGGTCTTTCAACATGTCTTCCTCCTTTTGGTAGTAGGGATTAAACCCCACCGTGCGGAATTGTTCGACTTTGCCACCTTCACGGATGACTCTCCAGTCGGTTTTACTGGATCCACTGTCTGCTATTAAGATCATATGAGGTAGGCAATGGGTTCAAATTTGTCGAAAACATTCGCATTATGCGGGGCGTCAGGGAGTTCACTAGTTAGGTCTTGGCCTGCCCAGTGTTCGTAATGGCGACCATTTCTCCATAGTCGAGAGGAACTGACGTCATATACCAATCCCCTGAAAGCAATATATATTTCAGGCTTGTCTTGTCCGTTATAGAGAGCCAGCTGATTTTTGGTGAGTTTCTTCATTCGCAACCCAAATATAAAAACTTTCGAAAGGAAACGTCAACCTTGGCTGAAAACCTCTCAGTACAATTTGAGTTGGGCATTGACCCATCGCTCCGGAATCTCCCCCCGTTGGGCGGTTTGATAGTCTTCGTAGCTGCACGGGATGATGGTATCCCTGCCGTATTTTCCCTTATCGGAGGTGGGAATTTCCATCCACCATTTACCGCTTAGGTTGCTTTTGTAAAAATGTAGAATCGACGGCTTGGAGTCCAGGGAAACAGTGTATTTGGTATAGTCACTGCTCTTGAAAGACAGACTGTCCTTGCGGTGGTAAAATCCCTCGATAAAGTACCAGATCATGGTAGCCACCACCGATGCGGTAGTCTGTCGGGTGTCATCCAGGTCGGCATGGTAGCCATATAGGCCAAAAGAGCTTAGTTTTTCATTCATTCCCGCAAACCAGCAAATCTGGCAAGCTTCTTCGGCAGTCATACCAAAAGGCTGGGCATCAATGGCTCCTGGCGCATCGGCTGATTTGATGGCACATATATCAAAACTAAGCAAGTCTGCATTACGGATTAGCGGTTCCACCTCCTTGAAATTATCTCGCAGTTTGCCCAAGCGGACATGGTCAAAGTACAGTTTTTCCAAAGTAGTCACCAAATCGATATCCGCTAAAAAACTCTGATAGGCCAGGTGGCAGTAGTTGAACAAAAAGTTAGGTTCGTGCAAAATAATGTCCTGTGAATGGGTCTTATCCGCCCTTCCATCCTCTTCCATATCGAGCTTGGCATCCACGGTGAGTAAACTCACCATCTTTTTCATCTTCTCGTAGGATAGGTATTGTCCCAAATCAAGGTCGTGGGAGCCTCCTATAAATATGGGGAGTATCTGCATTTTTATAAGCAATTCCCCAATGGAACGGATCAATTGACGTGTTTCCTTAGGAGTATCCCCATTTTTGAGGTTTCCCAAATCAGCCACTTTATAGGCACCCTGTCCCTTTTTCAAGGCATAGAATTTCCTACGGATACTGTGGGAGGAAAGAGAGCCGTTGTTTAGGATTGCGGAGCCCCTATATTCTTCCAATCCAATTATTGCCAATTGCATCCCGGTGAGATCTGGAAATGTCTCTCCATGGTAGTGGATACCGTTAAAAAAAGCATGGAGCGAGTATTTATGCTGATAAAAGGATTCGGGAAGTGGCTCAAAGAATAGCTGTAAATCCATGGGTTGGGGATCCTTTTATTTTCAAAATTACGAAAAACAACACCTATAGACTAAAAAAGTCCCGCACATTGGCGGGACTTCGTTTTCTAGCCTCCGAAATCATCAAATCTGACGTTTTCGTTGGGAACACCCATGTCATCCAGCATCTTGAGGACGGCTGAATTCATCAAAGGTGGACCACACAGGTAATATTCTATCTCATCGGGTTCATCAATCTGCTTTAAGTAATTGTCATAAAGCACCTGATGGATGAAACCCACATATCCGTCTGCCTCTTTATCCTCGAAGGATTTTTTTACCTTCCAATTATCCTCAGGTAATGGTTCAGACAATCCTACATTGAATTTGAAGTTTGGGAAATCCTTTTCTATATCCCTGAACTGTTCTGTGTAGAACAGTTCTTTCTTTGAACGTCCACCATACCAGTAGGAAACCTTTCTATTCGTTTTTTCCGTGTGGAAAAGGTGGAAAAGATGAGATCTCAAAGGTGCCATGCCAGCACCTCCGCCGATGTAGATCATCTCACGCTGGGTTGGGTTGATGTGGAATTCACCGTATGGACCTGAAATGGACACCTTATCGCCAGGGTTACACCCGAATACATAAGAGGAGCAAACACCGGGGTTCACGTCCATCCATTTGTTGTTGGCCCGATCCCATGGTGGTGTAGCCACCCGGATGGTAAGCATTACGATGTTGCCTTCGGCAGGATGGTTGGCCATGGAATATGCCCGAAAGAGCTCCTCGTCATTTTTCATGACCAAGTCCCAGAGACCAAACTTATCCCAATCACTCTTATATACATCCTGTGGGTGACCCAACTCCGGATGCGGAGTAATATCTATGTCTTTGAAGTTGACGATAATCTTGGGAACGTCAATCTGAATATATCCCCCTGGCTCAAAATCCAGGGTTTCGCCTTCAGGAAGTCTTACTTTAAATTCTTTTATAAATGTAGATACGTTATAGTTTGAAATAACTTCGCACTCCCATTTTTTGATACCGAAAATTTCCTCTGGTATCCTGATTTTCATGTCTCCTTTTACTTTTACCTGGCAGGAAAGTCTCACGTTACCTTGTTGTTCGGCTCGACTAAGGTGACCCACTTCGGTAGGCAAAACTTCTCCTCCTCCTTCGTCAATGGTACATTTGCACATGGCACATGTACCCCCTCCCCCACAGGCAGAAGGCAAAAATATCTTCTTGCCGCTCAGGGTGGAAAGTAAGGTGGAACCCGCGGAAGCAATCATCGGGTTTTTTTCGTCTCCGTTAATGATGATTTTCACGTCACCCGAGGCCACAAGCTTGGACTGCGCAAAAAGAAGGATAAATACTAGTAGCAAAATAATCAGGGTAAATGCTACAATCGAGGTAATAATTACTGAACCCATTTAACTATTTTTTTCTTTTCAGTACGATAATTACGGTTTATACAGGTGCAAATATATTCATTAATCGTTTAAAGCTTAGAATAAATTCTATTTTTTAATGAAGTACTTTCCCACTCGTTAAACTACTTAGTGCTGCAATAAGTTTAGCAGCGTATACATTCTGTTCTTCAACTGTCTTCGATCGATGATGAAATCCAAAAATCCATGTTCCAATACGAACTCGGAACTTTGAAAACCTTTTGGCAGGTCTTTTCCTATCGTTTCACGGATGACCCGTGGTCCGGCAAAGCCTATCAGCGCGCCTGGTTCGGCGATGTTGAAGTCTCCGAGCATGGCATAAGAAGCGGTCACCCCACCCGTGGTAGGATCTGTCAACAAGGAGATATATGGCACACCGGCCTCGTCCAAAAGAGCTAGTTTTGCGGAGGTTTTCGCCATTTGCATCAGGCTAAACCCCGCTTCCATCATGCGGGCTCCACCCGACTTGGATATCATCAGGAAGGGAATCTTATGCTTCAGCGCATGGTCAATAGCGCGGGCAATTTTCTCTCCGACCACCGAGCCCATGGAACCTCCGATAAAATTAAAGTCCATGCAGGTAATGACAATATCCAACCCGTTGAGTTTTCCTACACCGGTGCGTGCGGCATCCGTAAGGTCGGTTTTGGCTATGGTTTCGGTGATGCGGGTGGGGTAAGATTTGCTGTCAACAAAATTCAGGGGATCCCCCGATTTCATATCTGGGTCAAGTTCGGTAAACTTATTGTCGTCAAAAAGTATTTCAAAATATTCCTTGGAACCAATTTTTACATGGTATTCGTCATCGGGACATACATACGAATTATTCTTTAATTCCCTGGTATGAATGATGTTCCCCTTAGGAGTTTTATACCAAAGCCCGTCCGGGGTGTCCTTCTTTTCTTCTGTGGATGTTTTAATTCCAGCATCTTTTCTTTTAAACCAAGCCATATCTCTTATGTTTACACCGAAAGTTTATTTTCGGGAATACAAATTTATGGGTAATATCGATTAAATAAAATTCTAATTCACAATCCGCTGATCAAGGTTGAGCAAAGGGGCCCTTTTCCCCAGCTTCTTTTTCCATCAAGACCCTGGTTTTGGGGAGGCAGTCGGGGTAGTTGGTCTGGATATATTCCAGCATTTTTTCCCGCACCAAACACCTCAAATCAAATGCCGTTGGGCTGTCTAGGGCACTCACCAGACACCTCAATTCAACGGTCCGTTCCCGCACATCCGTCACCTGTAAAACCTGAACCTTCCCATCCCAAAGCGGAGTAGATTCCAGCACAGATTTAAGGTAATCCTTCAAAGGAGCAATTGGCAAGGTATGGTCCACATATAAAAATACCGTGCCCCATATATCCGCAGTGGATCTGGTCCAGTTTTGGAAAGGTTTTTCCAAAAAGTAGGTAATGGGAAGCACGAGCCTTCGCTGATCCCAGATGCGGACAACGACATAGGTCAGGTTAATTTCCTCTATTTTCCCCCATTCCCCTTCTACGACCACCACATCGTCTATGCGGATAGGTTGGGTAAAAGCAATCTGAAAGCCCGCCAAGAGGTTGGCGATTGATTTTTGAGCGGCAAGACCGATGATGATACCCGCTATTCCTGCTGAGGTGAGTAATCCAGCACCTATTTTCCTGGCAGACTCAAAATGCATCAGAATGCTGGCGGTGGCAATTACTACAACTACGATTATGAAAATTTTCCGGATAAATGCCAGTTGGGTGATGATTCTCCGCTCTCTTAAATTATCCAATTTGTCATAGGCAAAGGTATCCAATGTGTAATAGCGAAAAACATTAAAACCCTCAATTACTATCCAGCTGATGTTGATGATGAAAAGTACCGCAAACCAGGGCTGACTTCGGATATAATCCATATCTTGTGGCGAAAAATAAGGTTCGGCGAGCGGAAATACAACGAAAAACAATCCCCACTTGAGGGAATTGGCAAACCGCTTCATGGCCTGTTCCCCTTTTATATTCCTTGGTTTGTAAAATAACCTGCTCAGTCGCCTGAAACCAAGGTACAAAGCCAAGTGGCTTACCGCTACGGAGGCTACAACAATTAGAATTAAAAGCAGTCTTTCATGAGTCA
>JBBQXZ010000189.1:0-9339 GCA_038209145.1 Cytophagales bacterium
ACCCAGAATACCAGTTGGGTATAATCCAGGGACCAGTCCACAAGTTTGAATTTTTGGTGTTCCACCCCTATTTGAATAACGGTGTCCAAACCTCCTTCAATGTTGGAAAGAGCTATGAAAATGGACAGCAAAGCCCCTCCTAACAATACCAAAACCTGTATCACATCTGTCCAGATTACTGCCTCCATTCCTCCCATTACAGTGTAAATGGTGCTGAAAAAGCCCATCAAAGCAATGCAGAGAAAAATATCCATCCCCGTGACGGATGAAATGGCAATGGCAGGCAAATAAACAACCACCCCCATCCTGGCCAGTTGCAGGAGAATAAATGTAAAGCTTCCCAATAACCGCACCTGTATATTAAACCTCAGTTCCAGGTATTCGTATGCCGTGGTGATGTTTAACCTCCTGAAAAATGGCAAATAGAATTTGATAATTATCGGTACTATTGCAAATATCATAAACGAACCTACTGCCAAACGCCAATTGGTGGCATAGACGATGACTGGTACGGCCATAAAAGTAATCGCACTCAGTTGGGTACCGAAAATACTGATTCCCGCTGCCCACCAGGGAATTCTTCCACCGGCCAAAAAATATTCATTGGTAGTTTTTTCCCTTTTGGAAAAATAAAAGCCGATTCCAAGCATACCCAATAAATAAACCCCAAGCGTGGTCCAATTTGCCCACCCAAAAGCATTTTTTGTATCTATTGCCATTACGTTGGGAGACCTTACACCAGGTCCCTTTTCTCCATTCGGTACTACCCATAATCCTTCCCAAAATGTTGTTGGTGCGGTTACCCTGGATGATCCCTCAGGCATTTCTCCCATCTCCACCCATTCTCCAGTACTGGTATTAATGGCCAACATTTTATCCAAAAATCCCGGGTGGGTAGCTGGATCTGTAAATTGGAGGGTATTCTCATCCAGCCCTCCAGAAATTAAAATATGTGATTTGCCAAGACTAAATGCAGGTGATGGTGCTGCTGCCACCCCTCGGGGAAGGTCATTCAACCGTTTCCAACTATCAGTTTCGGGATTAAAACGATATGCATCCAGCAATAAGCTTCTTTCCAATCCCCCACTCTCATTTTCGGATAGATGAAAACCACTGAACAGATAAAATTCATTTTGATGGGAAGCGGCAACAGCCTGTATCCTGTGTTTTCCGGGAAAGGCTTTTCCTGTTTCCCATTTTAATTCCTGCTTGGGTTTTTTTAGGTCCATCCAGATAAATAAATTCCCGGAGATTCCAGTAGGCGTCTGTTGACCTCCCAAAATATAAAATACCCCATCCACTATTGCTCCTGTCATATTGGCAAGAGGAACTGGCAAGTCCGGGTAGCTGGCCTCAATTTGTATCCCGCCTTTCTCAAAAGCCAAGGTTAGGACCTTATTGAAATGCCCATTTTCATCGCTTCCACCGATTATCCAGATTTTTTCAGCAAAAGTGCCTGAAACACCATACGCTAAGGCCCCTGGAAGTTTTTTCTTCGCTAATTTCCATTCTGAATCCTTATTTTCTAGGTAATATATCTGGTCGTACCAACTTTTGATTCCTCCCTCCCAGGGACGTTTATCCTGAAAATTCGCTCCTCCAGCGCATACCAATACCCCATTACTGACTCCCGCAAACATGCCTGCAAAACCTTCACTATCCGGAATGGAGGGCAATTCCATCCATTGGATTTCCTTGGCAGCTGCGGGATTTAAGTTCAGGCAAAAAATCAATAGGGGTAGTAGTAAAACTGCTTTCATAATTCAATTTTTAAGTACTGAACAAACTGTTATTTTCAAGTGGCAATGGAATCTCCCTGCCACTTTCTGAGGATAATTTAATCGCAAAAATAATTTCCATGACATGCAGGGCATGTTCTGGGGTAATGGCGGGTGCTATATCCTGTTGAATAGTGGAAGAAAAACTTCGCCATTCTTCTTCAAGGGCCCTATCCATCCAATCGTGTTGGAAAGTATCTTCCAAAGATTGCCAATTCCCGTCTTTGCCAATGGAAACGCCCTTATCAAAACTGATTTTTAATATCCCATTAGAACCCACCAACGCTGTTTCTACCTGATTCACGCCGGATTTAAACCCTGCGAAAAATAGGGTCGCACAGGTTCCATTTTCAAAATTCAATACCGCTATAACCCCATCTTCTACTTCATCTTTATGGAAGCGGTTGGTGATTTTGGCATACACACTGATGACGTTTGAAGGGATCAACGCACAAAGCAAATCTATTTGATGGACGCCGAGGGTAAGTAAATAACCTCCTCCCGATTCCTTTCTTAAATGCCAGTTTTGTCTTTCCGAGTGTTTCCAGTAACTGACAGAAGTAGCTTTGGCCATCAGGATATCCCCTAATTGTCCTGATGCCAAAAAGGCTTTAGCCTTTGCAAATGCAGAGGTAAACTGCCCGACTTGGGCAACCAAAAGTTTTACTGAATTGGCTTTGCATCCCTCATAGATTTTTTGACAATCCGCCCAGGTAGAGGCTAAAGGTTTTTCCAACAGGATGTGTTTACCCGATGCAGCAGCTTCCAAAGCAATCTGACAATGTAAATGATGGGGAGTTGCAATCAGGACGGCCTTAATGGAGGGGTCTTTCAACAATACTTTATAATCGGTACTCCCATCAACGTTATAAGTTTCCCGTAGCTTTTTTAATACCACAGGGTCTGTCCTGCAAATGGATTTTAATTGGACGTTTTCTACCTTACGCATGGCATGGATATGCTTGATACTGAAATTTCCCGCTCCTATAATTCCTACCTGTAACATTTTCTTTCTTTGGCCTAAAACAAAGGGTATCCCTTAATACCCACTTTTATCCGGGATAACCTACCTGGTCCAGGCTCGCCAAAACCACCCGTGATTAGGAGTGCTTCCTCATGAAAACAAAGATTACTTGTCAACGGAATGCCACTGTCATACGTGGCAAGGAGTTCTCCATTTTCCGAAAGCACTTGTATGGCCTGCATACCATAGTGTGCAATCCAAAGTCTTCCATCGATGTCCAAAGCCATACCATCAGGCAAATTCCCGGTAAGAGACGGGTTATCATTAAAAGGCAATTCGGCAAAAACAGATCGGAACCCGTTGTCTTTCGGAGATAAGTCCAAATCTAGCTTTAATATGCAGTTTTTGTAACTTTCTGCTACCAGCAAAATATTCTTCTCCCGATGAAATACAATCCCATTGGCAAAATCCACCCCTGTAGCCAAAACTTTGGTTTCCCCATTCCAACCTACAAAAAATACAGCACCGTCTTCTCTTACCGAATCCGTGAAATAGAATCCGTTTTCAGGACAGATGGCAACGTCGTTTGGGCATCTGACCCGAACATTTCCAATATGGTCCGGCGATACCTTTCCCAAGAATTTGCCTTGCTGACTGTATTTGAATACAGCAGCCGACTGACTGTCACACACTAAATGGCAGCCGTTTTCCATGACAGCCTGGCCATTTGGTCTTTGCCCTTTTCCCCATACCACAGATTGGCCATTTTGGTATTTCCTGATACATTGGCCTTGAAGGTCGGTAAAAAAAACTTCCCCGTTTTGGTTAACTATGGGTCCTTCGGAATAGTAGTCCAATTCCAGAAGTACATCAGGTTTTGTCTCTTTTGGATCGGGCAGTGGACTAGGTCTGTGTAAACTTCTCATAATTCACTTGTTTCATCTGATGGATAAAATGACTTGCCGCTGTTCTTACAGACCTGAGTTCGGCTATTCCTCAAACCAGTAATCGAAGAGAATTAGTACGTTGGATTTTGTCATCATTATTGCTGGGAAGAGCAACAGTGAAGACAAAATAAACCCCTATTGAATCACTTGCCACGGGTTTGCACCCATGGTCATAATTGTTTGGCCCGTTTAGGGCTTTTAGGAACGTATCAATCGAACTCAGATTACAGGCTATGCTGGGCCATATTCATCAAGAATAATCTGACTATACAGCATTGTAGCCATTCTGAAAATCCTGTCCTATGGTAAGCTTATCCAAGGACTTATTGGAATTAGGGTAAATACCCAATATGCCAATCTGTTTCGAGTGGCAACTATTCTGCATAAGCGATCAAATCCACCTCAAACTTCAGCAAAGTACCTAAACAACCGATTAGCGTGGTACGGGCCGGATAGGGTTCTGTAAAATAGGTTTTATATATCCGGTTAAATACTGCAAGATCTTCCTGTTTTGCCACGTAATTTCTTACCTGAACTACGTTGGAAAAATCCAATCCAGCTGCTGATAGAATCTTTTTGGCATTTTCAAAAGACCTTTTCACCTCTTCTTCGAAGCTGTCATTGACGATGTTTCCGCTTTCATCCACAGATGCCTGCCCGGATACAAATACCAAATTGCCAACTTTCAATGCCGGAGAAAACGGAAGGCTGCTTTGTGGCACGCCGTCTCCTTTGATTACTGTTTTTTTCATGTTCTATTTATTTTGACTAAAGTCACTTCATAAAGTATGGTGTATTTCACAACACCCCATACTTATGGTAAGCCTCCTTAGCTTTCATGCCATTTATTATTTCATTTCTCGTAATATTTTCTGCCGTGACCTTTTGCATGGCTTTTTCAATTACCTCTGCTTCTATCTCCTGAGGTATGACTACCACGCCATCCTGATCACAGAATACCAAATCTCCCGGATGGAATAGCACCCCTCCAATGCGTACAGGCACATCCAGGTCTATAACAGTTTGTCTATTTTGGCTGTCATAAATACTTTTGCCCTTGGCAAATACGGTAAACCCCATTTCCTGTATTTTGTCAATGTCCCGCACGCAACCGTCTATTATCGCTCCCTCGCAGCCGCTGTTTCTTGCGGCAGTAGACAACAATTCTCCCCATATCCCTGACTTGCAAGAACCTGAAGCGGCTGCAATAAAAATATCCCCTTCTTGGCATGTATCCACAGCTTCCAATTCCAGTTCGTATGGATTGGGATCTATATGGTCTATATCGGTCCATAGGGTAGTTTTGCACCGCCCCGCTATTTTTTTGTGGCCAATATGGATATTAAATTGGATATCAGGAGATTGGCAGGTATAGCCCAAACTATCCAATGCATCTGAAATTACAGCAGCATAAAGGGAATCTTTAATCTCGGTCAAATTATACGCAGTTTTGCCCATCAGTTGGTGCCGGAGGCCTTAACGGTTGCTGCATCAATTATCTTTTCAATCAGTTGGACCACCTTTTTTTCCTCCCAGGCTTTGTTGGTGTTTCCCACAGGAGCAATCGAAGGGCCTATATCGATACCATAGCGGATCTGAATAGCTTGCCTTAGGAATGTCCAAACATTTGGCAAAACCTCCGCAATCATCTCTTGGAATATTAACATAAAATCAGTTGCCAATTTTACATTTCCATCTAAAAATGAAGACCTTACATACTGGCATTCTGGACCATACAGGTTGTAAAAAGATCCTATTGCTCCTGAAGTGCCACATAAAGCCGCATGACACATGAGCTCATCCGCCCCACTGAACAATGTCAACTTGCCGGTTGAATTATTGGAAATGGTACTGATTTCCAATAAGTTATTTGTGGTCAGCTTCATGCCGGTCATATTGGGCAGCAACAACAGTTTGTTTATAAATCCCACTAACCCATCCGAAAATCCGGTTGATCCAAGCTGATAAGGAAAAAACGGCAAATCAGTTGCTTTGGCAATCTCTTCATAGTGTTTCAGCGCCATGGCCGAAGTCCCGTCCGATGAACCATAATAAACCGGAGCTACTGAGGAGATGCCGTCCACGCCACAGGTGGCAGCATGTTTTGCCAGAGTTATTGATTCTCGGGTAGTCATTGAACCAACCTGTACGATAATAGGTATCCGACCACTGCTTACCGCCGTGGCAACCTCTGTTACCTTTTTCCGATCCTCTTGGCTGAGTAAAAATCCCTGTCCTGTGGATCCCAATAAATAAAGACCATCCAGCCCTTGGGAAATCAAGAGCTCCACCCAATTCTCCAATTGTACAATATCGGGATGACCATCGTCATCCATTGGGGTTAACATTGCAGGCCAAACCCCTTTAAATCTTTCATCCATCTTGCTTAAAATTTAATATATCATATTCTGTTAATCCATAAAATAACGCTCCATATCCAAATGGCTATCCAAATAGAAAAGTGGGTTTTGCCCTATCATCATTTCTGTGGATTGAGGATCTTTGAATCCGCTTCCCGAGATGATACATACAGATTTATCCCCAACATTTATCTCCCTATTTTGTACTGCTTTCAACCACCCAGCGAGTGCAACTGCTCCGGCAGGTTCTGTAAAAATACCTTCCTTTTGGGCCAACAGTTTTTGACATTCCGTAACATGCGAATCACTTACAAGGAAACCATTACCACGTGTCCTTTTGGATGCAAGGAGGGTTTCATGACCATCAATTACATTTGCCACCTGTAAACCGCTTATCGTTGTGGTGGATTTTTCAACAGCCCGGGCATAATTCAGTCCATTTCTCAAATTTCCCGCAATGGTATCGTTTCCCTCCGGTTGAACGCAATGGATTCTGGGAATTTCAAAGGAGGGATGGATTCCTTTCCATATCTCAAAACCTCTGACAATGGCTAGGTTTAATCCGCCACCTCCAGTAGGTACAAATACATGGTCCAATGCTGAAAAGGTTTCTGCCGTTTCAAAGGCGATAGTCTGAACTCCCATCATTCCAATTGGACTGTATTTATAGGCACTTACCTGAACTTCGGTCTGGAAATTATGTGATAAACCGGCTAACTTTTGAAATACTGCTTCCGTAATATCAGGGTTTAAACCAAAGCCTTTTATCATAAACAATTTTGCCCCATAGGCCCGCATCTGATTTAACTTTCCTTCGGGGGCACCGTCTACAATTGCAATTTTACAGGGTAGACCCGCAGCGGCAGCATAGGCAGCCAACGCCGCACCCGTGTTTCCACTGGAGGTCGCAATTACTGCCTTTCCCCTCTTTTGTAGGATATTGGCGATTGCCAAAGTGGCAAACCTGTCTTTGTAGGAACCGGATGGGTTAGTTGATTCCAACTTAAAATAAAGGTTTTCAACACCCATTTCCGGTCCAATATACCGGGATTTTACCCATGGCGTATTGCCCTCCCCCAAGCTCAAGGACTCCATCGTGGAGGGTAGGTTTAATAAATTGCGGTATTTCCAGATTCCTGTCAAAACTCTTTTGGATATTGAGATTTTTTATTTTTATAGCTATTGAAATTATGGGTAAATCCACCATCTATTACCAATGACGTACCTGTTACAAAGGAAGCCTCCTCTGAAGCCAGCCATAAGACCGCATCGGCTATTTCATCCGGTGAAGCAGACCTTTGTAATGGAGTCAGATCTTCCATATCCTTCACTAAATATTCACTGATATTTTCTCCATGTGCATTTTTAAAATCATTGCTCATGGCGGTAGTCACATTTCCCGGACATACTGCCACTACCCGGATACCCGAAGGCCCATACAATGCGGCCATTTCATAGGTAAGACTTAATAATGCCCCTTTCGATGCCGCATATGCAGGGCTAGTTCCCCCTGCCCGATCTGCCATGATACTACTAATTTGGACAATGACTCCCTTTGTCTGTTTGCTTTCCATTTTTTCAGCAGCCATCTGACTCAAAAAAACCGGTGCGGTCAAACATATTTGAAGGGTTTTGTCCCAGGTATCCATAGAAATAGTTCTGAGAGTTTCTAAGGACCTCCAGGCTGCATTATTTATCAATACATCAATTCTTCCCCATTTTAAATAGGTATCTTCGACTATCTGACGCAAAAAAGGCTTCGATCTCAGATCACCGTGAAGAACCAGCAAGTTGTCTGCCTTTCCAAGGGAACTGGCAGTTTGGTTTAATTCATTTTCATCATCCGCTACCAAAGCGAGTAAATGTCCTCCTTCCGCCGCTTTTTGAGCGATGGATTTTCCTATTCCCCTTGATGCGCCTGTGATAATGATTACTTTAGGTCTATTATCTTTCATATTAAATCCACTTTATCGGATTTTTCTAGGGTGAATATGCCCGCAATGGCATCGCCTTTTAGTACATTGGGCACCGCCCGTAGTAAAAATACCAAACCTTCCTTTTCCGCTAAAATTTTATCCCTCTTTTCCCCCTGATAATTGAGTATATGACCTATTATGTCATTTTTCTTAACATGTTGTTCCAATTTGACCTCAGCCACAAAAAAACCTTCTTCAGGTGCAGGGTGCAAAATCTGTAAATGGCCACTTTGGGGACTGTTATCTTCCACTATCGATTCAATTTTGTATAAGTGTGTCTCCAAGGTAAGCATATTGAAATAGGACAACACATTTTTACACCCTGAAACAAGTGCCGGAACATGCTCATGACGGAATTTCCCCCCTCCATACTCGGTATAAATGGCTGGAACCTTGGCATCTCTTGCAACGGATAACGTCCTTCCTTCCAATTCTGGGCTTGTTCCCCATATCTTGGGCAAACTAAATGCTTTGGCCATTTCTCTCTGAATAGTTAACACTTCGGTGGAAGGATGCAAGACATAACCTGCAAGAGGGGAAATGTCAAACAACATTCCACCGGTATGCATGTCAATTAAGAAATCGCTATTTTGGATCAAGCTGCTTATATTATATGCAACTTTTTCAGTAATACTGCCATTGGGGTTTCCCGGACATGTTCTTGCCAAGTCCAATCCATCCTCTGCCGCTCTGGAAGCAGTGAGGTAAGCGTTTTTATTAACTATGGGAACCAGTGTCAAGGTACCACATTGCAACTTTCCTTCCAATTCCCCAATCAATTGCAGCACAGCAAGGATTGGTTCGTATTCATCCCCATGAACGCCGGCGATGATCAATCCCCTAGGACCATTTTTCTTGCTTTTTATTGTTGTTGACGGAAATAATTCCACTGGTTATTTATTTTGAGGGTTCTCAACTAATCTCGTTATTTCCCGTACCAATTGATGCGCAATCCGCTCATGCCCCAGATCATTGGGGTGGATTCCGTCCAACATCAGTTCCTCCAAGGAATGATTGTTTTCCTTTTCAAGATCCAGAAACATCTGATAATTGTCTACCAAGCCTGTGCTGTATTTTTCCGACAACTTTCTAACAGTTTGCACATAGACATACAGCCTTTCGTTCTGATGCCGGGGGAATTTCTTACCCAGACAATTTGGAGCTATCAAAATGAGCTGTACACTTTTTTCCTGCAATGACTCAATCCAGGAAGACAGATTTTTTTCATAGTTCGCAAGGGGGATTCTGGATGGGCCCTCAGGGTCGGAACCGTCAATATACGCATCATTGGTCCCAAACCCTATGATCACCAAG
>JBBQXZ010000190.1:0-9297 GCA_038209145.1 Cytophagales bacterium
TGGTGGAAAATGAACTGTTGATATTCCCGTTACAAGGAGACCACGCACATGGAAGTACCTTGGTAGAATTGCCCAACGGGGATTTTTTGGCAGCTTGGTTTCAGGGTTCCGGAGAGCGGACGGCCGATGATGTGCGGATCATGGGTGCCAGGCTCAGGAAGCGGGACAACCAATGGGGAAGTCCATTTCTGATGGCAGACACCCCCCATCTTCCGGATTGTAATCCCGTACTCTTCCTGAATGGAGAAAGAAAATTGTTTTTGGTGTGGATTGCCGTGCAGGCCAACCGTTGGGAGCAATCTATCCTTCGGCTTCGGACTTCCACAAACTATAGCAATGCAGGCGCACCTATTTGGGATTGGCAGGACAATATCCTGTTAAAGCCGGGGCCGGAGTTTGAGCAAGAGGTGAGATTGCGGTTTAAGGAGCTTCCCGATAGTCAACTTGGATGGGCGGAATATGCTCCTTCGTATGAGGACATGATCATAGAGGCGAGCAAAGACAGTAAAAAAAGCAGTATCGGGTGGATGACACGGATCAAGCCCCTTATCTTGCCGACTGGCCGTATCTTGCTGCCGCTTTACTCCGACGGGTTCAATTTTTCAATGGCGGCCATTTCTGACGATGACGGTGATACTTGGACACCAAGCTTGCCCATTGTCGGTAGAGGGCCTATTCAACCTGCTTTTGCGAGAAAGCAGAATGGAGACATTGTTGCCTATATGCGGGATAGTGGCGACGCCCCTGCTCGGGTACATAGAAGTATTTCTACTGATCAGGGCTATACCTGGACCGCCACTGAAAAAACGGATATTCCCAATACAGCAAGCGTGGAGTTGCATGTACTTAAGTCAGGCCATTGGGCTTTTTTGGGAAACGATATTGATGATGGCAGGTACCGGATGGCCTTATACCTGTCCGATGATGAAGGAGAAACCTGGAAATGGAAAGTCTATCTGGAAGATGGGGATAAGGACAAGGGGGGACATAGCTACCCCAATTTGGTGGAGGATTCCAGAGGTAACCTGCACCTGACGTATTCTTTTCACCCAGACAGTAATGCGAAGTCCATCAAATACATAGTGGTTAATACCAAGAAAATTCTTCGCTATAAGGAGTAGGGAATCGTGGATTTAGCAATTGGGAGGAAAAACAAGGGTATCAGAGATATTGAATGGTAAGCGTGCCTTGACACTAAAAATGATAATTTTTGTTGAATAGATAGTTAGGAATACCCTTGGAATCCCGGACTGGGTGTAGTATCCAATACACCCTCCTATCTACGATTTACTCTGGAAACGGAATTTCATAAAGGCCATTTGCAATGGCTTACTTCAACCGTCTTAGTAATAAAAAGGAATATCCTTAGAAGCTAAAATACGATTTCAGGACCGAATTTCGTATCCATGACACCTTTCTATCTCCACTGGGTGTAGTATCCACTACATCCCTCCTATCTATGATTTACTCTGAAATCGAATTTTCCTAAATGCCATTTGCAATGGCTAATTTTAAAACGTCTTAGAAAAAAAGATATCCTTCGAAGGTACAATCCCCATCATGATGAAGTTTGATTAGACCTCTCAATCTAACAATTCTTATCCCAGCATACCGCCATTTTAACCCTGTTAAATCATGCGAAGGTTTATCTTGTATGATTTGATATTTACCGATAACCCATAACATCCTTTAACGATCCCCATTTCTACATTTAATTATTACCCCTCCCTACGGGATTTTCGCTATTCACGCCGCACACAATCCGTGGGTTGAAACTCATGCTTACTACATCGGTCGCTCCTACGGAGCTTTTCTCAACATGCCAGAAAGTCATTCTTGGAAGCGAGATATTTTTATTTCGGCCTGAAATAATATACAAGACTAAAGCAAATCAATTTACGGTAGAATGGGTGGTCTGAAATGCATTAATTTCTTCAATCATAATTAAATCTTTTTCAAACTAATCAAAACTCTTCAACCATAAAACACGACTGAAATACCATCCATTGGAATAATCAAATTTTAACACAAAATCATCAACTTTATGGAAGATCAAGAATAATCCAACGGACGCAGATAAAACTTGGGAAGAAATCGTCCGATACCTTCAACATGGAAATTGAACTTTTAAAAACAGCACAGGAATATGGCGATGCGTGTAATCGAATCTATACATTGGTCAACAATACGGAGAATGCTATTGAACCTGATAGTCCGGAGGGTGAAGAATTGGAGCTTCTGACTTTGCTCGTAGAAAAATACGAACAAGAACACTATCCAGATGGTGCGCCGAATCCAAAGAATCGATGAAACTAAATATTTACGGAAAATTTATTTTAGAGGATCCAGCAGAATGGAGTTCAGATAACTTGCATAGAAGAGCTATCCCATGATATTTTTAACAATTCATCCAAAGAGTAGATCAAAAAGTCATGAATATCGTTATTTTTATCTATGGAAACTATGCTAAAAGACATTTTACAACTCAGCGTAGCTGAAAGGATTTTATTGGTAGAGGCTATCTGGGATACGTTGCCGGAAGAGGCTGAAATAGCGTTTACCGAAGCCCAGAAAAAGGAAATTGATAGACGGTTGGATATATATGAAAAAGGAGAGACGAAGACGTATTCTTGGGAAGAGGTAAAGCAAAGTCTTAAGCTTGGCAGATGAGTTATATCCTTGAGATTACAGAAGAAGCACGTTTAGATATTCAGGAAACAGTTGAATGGTACGATTCCCGAAGAATAGGTCTAGGTGATGAATTTTTGTTAAGCCTAGAAGCTACATTAAGCAGTCTCCAAAGGAACCCATTTCAACATCCCCTCCAATTTGACCAGGTAGAATACTTATTAAGCGTTTCCCTTAACAGGTAGTTTTTGTAGTCAAAGATCAGGTCATTGGCGCACTTGGAGTGCTACATACCAGTAGAAGTCCCACGATATGGAAGAAAAGGGTAAATGGACAATAACAGCTTGGTTTTCTTATAACCTTTTATTGAATTAGGCTTTTTTTATCAATACCAACTTTCATCAAACAACCCTCGGTTACTTTACTCTTAATCATTTTTTCCTTCTTTACCCTCTTGGTTCCATGTTTTTTGTCCCTCTGAAACTGAATTAGCCCGCCACGAATCAAACAGCAAGGCATTCTCATTGTGACTTTTCCCTTCTGGGACAAACCGCAAGCATTCATTTATGTCTTTCTCGGATTTGTGGTAGATGGTTATTTGGTAAAAGGCAACATTGTTCAAAACAAGGTAAGGTATCATACTTTCCCTCCAGATTCTCCTTTGTCTTTGGGCTTTCTCTATTGCCCATTGAGAAAAACCGCTGCGTAGCATCAGGTAAGTAAGCCAATTTAAAACAAAAGTAAAATTAGTATCTTTGGGAAAAGGCTGTATTGTGGATATTCAGGCAGAAAAAATTCGTTTGATAGCATTGTTGGCGGGGTTGAACAACGCCAAGATTCTCAATGAATTCATCTCGTTGAAAAAAACGAGGGAAGAGGACTGGTGGGGCAGAATCAGTGCGGAAGAGAAATCTGAAACAGAAGAGGGACTTGCCCAGGCAGACAGGGGTGAAGTGGTATCCCATGCTCAAGCGATGGCAACGTACAAGAAATGGCTTTAGATCTAATAATAAAAATTCTTGGCTTCTAATCTGGTGAAATAACGTGTTTTTTGATTGGAATCACACCATTTTTAAACAAAAGTCCTTGACATGCATTCGGTTAATTCCCTTATGGGTTGATGTATCGGTCAATTCATCCATTGTCACAACATATTTTGGAAAGTTATCCTGTATTTCAAGTAAATTTCCAAACTCTCGGTTTACGGTACTTTCATTTGTTAGCATATAAGCAACCTGAACATAAATTTTCTCTCCGGACTTTTGTGCGATGAAATCAATTTCTTTATTCGCCTCCAAGCCAACGGTTACAGTATATCCAGCCATTCTTAGGTGTAGATAAACAACGTTTTCTAGAATTTTATGTATATCACTTGTCTTAAAACCAATAATAGCATTGCGAATACCAATATCTTCAAAGAAATATTTTTCACCAATTTCGAATATTTTTTTACCCTCGATACCTGATCGCTTTACTTTGAAAATCAAGAATGATGCTTCAAGATATCCAAGATAATCAATGACGACTTGGGTTGAAATATTTATTTTTTGAGATTTTAAATATTCACTGATTTTCTTCGAAGAGACAATATTACCCATATTGTCTGCTAAAAATGTAACCAAATTTTCCAGGAACTTTACATTTCTAACTTTAAAACGGGCAACAACATCTTTGAGCAATATGGTATTATAGATGCTTGTTAAATACTCATAGGCAACCTGTATATCAGGATTTAAATTCACCAAGTATGGTAAACCACCAAATTTTAGATAGTTCTGAAATGTAGCTACTGAATCCTGTGAATTATAAAAAACTATAAACTCAGCATAACTTAGACCGAATACTTTAATTTCAATATATCTGCCACTTAAAAATGTAGCGAGTTCGCTCGAAAGTAAATTAGCATTGCTTCCTGTGCAATAGATGTCGAAATTATCTCTCGTAACAAGGTCTCGCAATGTAATCTCAAAAGATTCAATATCTTGTATTTCATCAATAAAAAGCGCTACTTTGCCATCGCCCTTTATATTTTCTTTCAAATAGAGAAACAGGTCATCCGAATTCTTTATTTTTGAAAACTCATGTTGTTCTTTATTGATGTAAATAATTTGAGTATTGGGACACTGTTTTTTAATGAGGTTTCTCAATTGCAGCAATAAGTAGCTTTTACCGACCCTACGCTGCCCGACCAACACCTTAATTAAAGATTTACCGATAAAGGGTTTTAATCTGTCAATATAAAGGGGTCTTTCGATGTATTCGGCCATTTTATTTATGTATTATGCTTTGAGCAAATATATTAAAAGTTTCAATCATAATTGAATGTTTTTTAAAATAATCAAATTCTTCAATCATAAAAAACAACTAATATGCTATGCGTTGGACAATCAAATTCCCTCAAATTGGATGTACTATCGACAAGGCTCTGCTACCCGAAATTTCTTTGGGTAGTAAAAACGCTTAAATTCCATTTGGAATGGCTTATTGCCTTCTTTATTAGCAATTAAATAAATTGTTCTAGGCACCCCCCTCACCGCTTATAAGGATTTTATGGGAATTACTTTTTTTGATGGTATTGAGTCTTTAGAACAGGTACAGAACATTTCTTGCATTGATTTGCTTTGTTACTTTTTTGCTACAGCTCAAAAAAGTAACCAACCTGCCCTGACTTCAGTCAGTGGAAAACCCCGCTGCTGTGCATTTTTAGGCTAAAATTCAGGCTTATCCCGCACTTAGGCAAACTCCTCGGGGTTTTTACATAATTTGG
The DNA here is from genome assembly GCA_038209145.1 of Cytophagales bacterium. Taxonomy (GTDB): domain Bacteria; phylum Bacteroidota; class Bacteroidia; order Cytophagales; family Cyclobacteriaceae; genus Lunatibacter. The sequence goes on from JBBQXZ010000190.1 coordinate 5,396, forward strand.
TTTAATGAAAAGATTTTATCCAAAACCCTTGTCAAACATGCCTCTGCCAATGCAACCCCACTGCCTGTATTTTGTCACGCCAAAACCTGCAAGGCGGAAAGGTATTATTTCGAAGGAGACCGAGGGGTTATTAAAAATTGAAGATTTGCCACCAGTTTGGTAAACAACGTCTAAAAAATGCCAAAAAAATCACCAACTGAGCGTAGTATCCACTACGCCTTTCTATCTGCAATTTTTTTTGGAAACGAAATCTGTAAAAGGCCTTCAAAATGAAGTAATTTGATTGATTTACCACGAGTTTGCACCCGTCGTTACTAGTGATATGCCCCTTAAAGGTTGGGTTTTCTAAAATCCGATCTAGCCCTGAAAGGGCGATAGACCACAGCGATGCATGCAGCCCATCGTATTCCGAAAGATCAGTCATGGGTAGCCCTGAAAGGGTGCTATACCTTCATATTACGCTCTTTCAGGGTTAGGGTTAATAACAATCAAACTCCGGTTATCAACTTTTTTTGCAATCAACTAGTACGATAGCGGCCTGAGTGGGTATTATAGCCAACTTGGAAAGCTGTTCTGCTCATGCAAAATAGGTTACTCAAATCACCAGTTAGGTGAACCTTGTCCGCTTATGTCTTGGGTGGACAAATTTCTCTACCAACTGGCCAAATCGCTTTATTCTATTAATTACCCACATCAAACATGAAGAAAACAATCATCGGTTGTTCCATAGCCGTTGGGCTATTAGGTGCTTTTTCCTGCAGCACTCCCGACAATCAAGAGCAGGGAACAGAAAAATCCGTCCACGTGGATGCTCCATTCTTACAGGAAGTCAGTGTCAAGTATTACTTTGAGGAGCCTGGCGTAAAATTGGAAAAAGCCTTTGTGGATAGAAACGGCACCCTCCAGGTCCTATCAGACAAAGGATTGCTAAGGCCTCACGACGGGCAGTTTTTGTATCCGGGCACAATGGTTACTGACCGGACTTACCTTCCCATGAAAGACAAAAACCTGAGGGACATGGATACCTATCGAAATCAGTTTGTGTACCTGGATGACAAGGCGGTCCTGAGCAATGCATGGGCAGGGGCGGTATATGTCAAACACGGACTAGCCGATGCCAAGTTTTTTGAGGCGGGAAAGAATTTTTCCTTCTTGGTTTCCGATGTTACCCAACTGGTGTATTTGTCGGATTCGAGTGTGGTTTGGAAAGGAAATATCCCTGGCGGAAATGTCTTGGATCTGACATATGATTCCGCAAGCAATCAGTTTTTTATCCTGACTCCGGAAAAAATCTACAGCTACCAAGCTGCAGCTGATGCTTTGAAAGACGGGTTTGGAGGATCCGGATTTACCAGTTTTACCCTGGCAGATGAAGGAAAGAACTTGATTATAGGCACCACAGACGGTTACCTTACCGTGGATGTGACCACCCAAAAGCAGGTCGGCGACCGCCAAAACAAACTGCCCTGGACAGCCTTGACAGCAGTCAGCGAAATCCATGGCAACCTTTGGTTCGGTTCTGAGCGGGGAGCGTTTATGAAGAGGGAAGATGGGAAATTCAATTATTACTTCGGAGAGCGTTGGCTTCCCGGAGATGTAGTTACCCACATGGCCTCCGGTTCAGGGGAAGATGTCTTGATCCTAACCGATAAAGGATTGGGCAAGCTGGAGTTTTTCGAACAGACCCTCCATCAAAAAGCCGAGTTTTTTGACAAGCAGGTACGAGAGCGACATATCCGCTATGGGTTCAATGCCACCCTGGTAGGTTTGGAAAAGGGAAACATTAACACCGGCCGATTGGGAGACTCAGACAACGACGGATTGTGGACGGCCATGTATTTGGGAGGGGAAGCCTTTCGCTATGCCGTGACTGGAGAAGCCGAAGCACTGCAGCATATCCGGGAATCCATGGATGCCATGGAAAGACTTTATACCATTAATCCGGTAGAAGGATTTCCTTCCCGCTCCTTTTCCCGAAGCGGATATATTGAGCAGCTATCTGACCCGGAGCGTTGGCAGCATGCAAGCGATCCGGAATGGGACTGGAAGGCCACTACCAGTAGCGATGAGGTTATAGGGCATATATTTGTCTTTGGCGTAATTGCTGAGTTGGTGGAGGATAAGGCGCTGAAAGAGCAGGCGGTAAAGTTGATCGATGCGGTAATGCAGCACATTGTGGACAATGATTGGTACCTGATTGACTATGACGGCAACCCCACCCTTTGGGGCAAGTGGCATCCGGACTACGTCAACAATTTCCCCCGGATAGTCGGTGACCGAAAGCTAAACTCCTCCAATATCGTGGCCATGTTACAGACCGCTTACCATTTCACCCAAAAGGAAATCTATAAAACGAAGGCCTTTGAGCTGATGGAAGACTATGGTTACCTGGAAAACATGATGGTGCCCATGGAGCAAATTGGCAAAGCCGAAGAAGGGACAGATCAATGGGCGGAGATGCTGTCCGAGTCCTGGAACCATTCTGACGATGAAATGTACTACATGGGCTATTGGGGACTATATCGGTATGCCTTCAACGATACGCTAAAAGCAAAATACAAGGAGTCAATCATCGATCACTGGGAGGCAGAGCGGCCTGAAAAAGAAGGGCTGTGGAATATCTTTACGGCCATGGTGGCTCCGGATAATTTTGACCGGGATGAGGCCATGTGGTACCTGCAGGAATGTCCCATGGATTTGATCAACTGGTCGGTAAGCAACAGTCAGCGCAAAGACATTGTGCCGATGGAGCCAAACTTCAGAACTCAGACCATCACGGAGGTATTGCCGCCCGATGAATTGCCCATCGAAAGGCATAACGCCAACCGCTTCGGCCTGGATGCGGGAGGAATGGGCTGGTCCGAAAACAGTGCCGGTGATATATGGCTGCTTCCGTATTGGATGGGACGTTATTTGGGGGTAATTTCAGCCCCTGAAGCATCAAAGTGATCAATCAAAAACACATGACAAGAATAACAGAAGCGGATTCCCTGTATCGCCATTTGGAGAAAATGTCCGTAGCGGAGCTTACGGCAAATATCAACAGGGAGGATAAAAAAGTGGCATTGGCCATAGAAGAGGCACTCCCCCAGATCAACGTGGTGATCACCAAGATCGTTGCCCAGCTTAAGGACGGAGGGAGGTTGTTTTATCTGGGTGCCGGGAGTGGCGGACGGCTTTCCGTCTTGGATGCCATCGAGCTGCCCACTACCTATGGCATCCCAAAAGGCGTGGTCAACGTCATCCTGGCGGGTGGAGTGGACCACCTGATAGAAGCCAAAGAGGAGAAAGAAGACGATACAGAAGCCGGGTGGAGCGCCTTGGAGAGCCATCACGTTTCAGCCAAAGATTTTGTGCTCGGGATATCTGCCAGTGGAACCACGCCTTTTGTGCTGGAATCCCTAAAAACCTGCCAGGCAAACGGCATACCTACGGGATGCCTGGTAAGCAATCCGGAATCGCCCATAGCCCGGCATGCGGACTTTCCGATAGAGGTGATCACCGGACCGGAATTTATCACCGGGAGTACCCGCATGAAAAGCGGTACCGCCCAAAAGATGATCTTTGACATGGTCAGCACCACGGCCATGGTACAGTTGGGAAGGGTGGAGGACAACAAGATGGTGAACGTCTTGTTGATCAACGACAAGATTACCGACCGGGCGGTCAAAATGCTGATGGAGCGATCCGGCATAACCGAATATCACAAAGCGAAACAACTTCTTCTGGACAATGGGTCTGTAAGAAAGGCATTGGATCAGCTGGGGAAATAAAGATCCCTGAACAAGTCCCAGTTTTCAGCAAATACAATTTTTCTCACTAGCAAGTCAATGGCAAACCGCCCTTGGCTTGCTAGTTTTTTATTAGGGACGGGCGTTATAATTCCCCAACCCCAGGCAGTT
>JBBQXZ010000191.1:0-9277 GCA_038209145.1 Cytophagales bacterium
GCCCGCTGATGCAACATGTCATCTTTGATGACGGGAGCAAACAACGCTTTCAAGCTGGGATGATTGGCATCTACCACAACCAACCCTTCTTCACCAAACAGGTAGTGTACATAGTTACGTACAGCATCGGCCAAGTTATCCGAATTCCCATAGGCCTCCTTGAAGAAATCTGGGATAAACGGCATCTCCGCCATCAGGTTTTGCAACCCTTTATCGAGCGAAAATTCTCCCACAGCTCCCCTTTGCGCTGTTTCCCAGGAGTATTTTTTCCCATCAAACACAAAATGGTTGATCTCTTCAAAATCATGGTCTTCTGAAGCCATCCAGTAAACTGGGACAATGTGTACGTCTGGGTATTCCTGACGCAGCTTTTTCGCCAAATTGATGGTCGATACTATTTTATAAATAAAGTAAAGCGGTCCGGTCATCAAATTGAGCTGGTGGCCTGTAGTCACCGTGAAGGTGTTCTCTTTGGTCAACAGATCAATATTTTCACCCACAGCTGTCTTTCTATCCAAACCTTGATACTGCGCTGTCAATACCTCCACCAAAACGTCACGCTTTTTTGAATCAAATTTCCGCCTATCCAAAAGTTGCCTGAAATTCTTAAGGCTGGGATAGACCGAATACAATGAAAAAGTGGCTTCTTTTTGATCCAAATAATCTAAAAACAGTGGAGAAAACAATCCGGTACAGGCCGGCTCTACAGTGGATTTCTTCATGAATGAGCCATCAATTTATTAGTTGAAAGACATTGTGATTGATTTTAATCGAAGGTGGATAGTTCATGCCACCCCTTTGAATGAAAGCTAAAGGTACTGTTTTTTAATTTTTCAATACTAGGAAAGCAGATGAATATCTCTTTCTTACCCAAATAACGGTGGCCATCACGCCATAAATAACAGGCGATATAACTAATTTAAAAAATTATATACATGTCCTAATTTACTAAAGGGTTAAATTTGTAAAATAAAATCAATTACCTACAATACCATGGCAAAAACGATAGATCTTCCTGTAACCGGCATGAGCTGCGCGGCATGTGCGGTGAGTGTCGAATCCACCCTCTCCCACGTGGACGGAGTCCGATCCGCATCGGTCAACTACGCCACCCACAGTGCACACCTCATTCTTGAAAAAGAGGAGGCAGATTTGTCACCTTTAAAAAAGGCTGTTCAATCCGTGGGTTATGACTTACTGATAGAATCTACAACCCAGGCGGACATCGAAGCAATCCAGCAAGAAGCATATATCAAGTTGAAAAAAAACACCATTGCAGCTGGCTTGTTGGCATTCCCGGTTTTTTTGATCGGCATGTTTTGGATGGATATGCCCTACGGGAATAGTATCATGTGGGTACTTTCCACGCCTGTTTTGTTTCTTTTCGGCCGATCCTTTTTTGTGCAGGCCTGGAAACAGACCAAAATGGGGAAAGCGAATATGGATTCACTGGTGGCACTCAGTACAGGTATTGCCTATTTCTACAGTTTATTCAATACGGTTTTTCCAGAATGGTTGATGTCCCGGGGAATGACGCCCCATGTCTATTTCGAAACGGCCTCCATCATCATCTTTTTCATTCTTTTGGGTCGGATGATGGAGGCCCGTGCCAAGGCTGGTACCGGAGAGGCCCTCAAAAAACTCATGGGACTGCAACCTTCCGAAGTAACGGTTATAGCAGGCACAAAAGAAACCGTCAAGCCCGTACAAGAGGTAATGCTTGAAGAAATCTTTTTGGTAAAACCCGGGCAGAAAATCCCATTGGACGGCAAGGTGATCTCAGGCGATAGCTTTATCAACGAAAGCATGTTAACCGGTGAGCCTATACCGGTCAGTAAAAACAAAGGAGAAAAAGTATTTGCCGGAACAATTAACCAACAGGGTAGCCTTCAGGTAGCCGTCACCCACACAGCGGATCAGACCCTGCTTTCGGATATCATTCGCCGCATAAAAGCAGCACAGGGGTCCAAGGCACCCATTCAGAAGACCGTTGACAAAATAACGGGGTATTTTGTTCCCATAGTACTGGCGTTGGCATTTCTAAGTGGGATAGTTTGGACCCTGAGTGGTGTCCAGGACGCTTATCTGATGGGGATGTTGGCTACGATTACCGTATTGGTTATCGCCTGTCCCTGTGCCTTGGGGCTGGCTACGCCTACCGCCATCATGGTTGGCATAGGCAAGGCTGCCTCCATGGGCATATTGGTGAAAGATGCCGAAAGTTTGGAAACCGGAAAAAAAATCGATACCCTAGTCCTAGACAAAACCGGGACCATCACCGAGGGAAAACCCATTGTGCATCAGGTTATCTGGTCTAAAAACCTTCCCGACGCAAAACCCTGGGGCATTGTTGCCGGGATTGAGTCAAGGAGCGAACACCCCCTGGCACTTGCAATCCAGGATTATTTTAGCAGCCGGGAGCCAAAAGTGGAAATTGAAGCCTTTCAGGCCTTCCCCGGAATGGGAGTCAGTGGTCGTTTTGAACACCAAAATTATTATATCGGTAAACTGACATGGATGCAACACTTGGGTATTCCTGACGATTCGGAATTGGAGCAAGAAGGAGAAAACTTATTGAACCAGGGCAGTATCGTAGTTTACATGGCCAATGATATGGGCCTTATTGGACTGGTTGCCATCGCCGACCAAATCAAGGAAGGATCCAGGGAGGCCATCACCGAACTTCGCAAGATGGGCATCACCGTTCACATGCTTACGGGAGATCAGGAAAAGACAGCGCTTCACATTGCCAAAATTGTGGGGATTGATCATGTCAAAAGTGGCGTACTTCCCAGCGATAAAGCCCGGTATATTCAAGAGCTAAAATCCGACGGAAAAATCGTGGGCATGGCTGGCGACGGTATCAATGACAGTGAGGCGCTGGTGCATGCTGATTTAAGCATTGCCATGGCCCATGGCACAGACATTGCCATGGACGTAGCCAAAGTCACGCTGATGCATTCCAACCTTACCGAAATACCCAAATTATTGCGTTTGTCAACAAACACGGTGAAAACCATCCGACAAAACCTGTTTTGGGCATTTATCTACAACATCATTGGCATCCCCATAGCGGCGGGAGTGTTGTATCCAGCTTTCGGATTTCTATTGAACCCCATGATTGCTGGGGCAGCCATGGCCTTGAGTTCTGTATCCGTGGTGACCAACAGCCTACGGCTCAACTATAGCCGCTGATATGCTGATGAGTAAATTAACCATACCTACTAGTTCCACGTAATAATCTTAAATAAATCACCATGATAAAACTTAAAACAAACGTAAAATGCGGTGCCTGCGTGGCCGCTATCACACCTGGGATGGATGCTTTAAAGTCCACCAAATGGTTTGTGGATCTTACCAGTCCGGACAGAATACTACAGGTAGAGGGGGATGTTGCGGAAGAAAATGTCAAGGCAGCACTCCAACGTGCAGGATATAGTGGAGAATCAATCCAGCAGAAGGGATAGGAAAGCGGCAAATTTTGCTAATTTTGCTTTCCAATACGCATGATGAACTACCAGAAATTTGAACTAAAGAATGGCCTTCAGCTCTATGTCCATACGGACAAGACCACAGAAATGGCCGTGTTGAATGTATTATACCGGGTTGGGTCCAGAAACGAATCTCCCGGAAAAACAGGGTTGGCCCATTATTTTGAGCACCTGATGTTTGGTGGGTCCAAGCATGTACCGTCTTTTGATACGGCTGTGGAGCGTGTGGGCGGTGAATGCAACGCCTTTACCAATACCGACATCACAAATTATTACATCAGCCTGCCGGCTGTTAATATAGAGACCGCCTTTTGGCTGGAATCCGACCGCATGCTTTCGCTCAATTTGCAGGAAAAAACAATTGAAAATCAGCGGGAAGTAGTCATCGAAGAGTTTAAGCAACGCTATCTCAACCAACCCTACGGCAACGCCATGCACCATGTGCGAGAACTGGCCTTTGACAAGCACTCCTACAGGTGGCCGACCATCGGCAAGGAAATTGCGGACATCGAAAATTTCACCGCAGCCGATGTTGCTGATTTTTATCAGACCCACTACGGACCCAACAACGCCATACTTGTCGTAGCTGGTAACATTGGTACCGAAGAGGCGCTTCACCTGGCAGAAAAATGGTTTGGCGATATCCCCGCCAGGGAGACCCCAAAAGAAGGGCCGCCATCCGAACCGGCTCAACGTGCAAAAAAAACAAGAACCGTTTTATCCGATGTGCCTACGGACGCTTTATATAAAGTATATCACATGCCCGGCCGATTGATGCCCGGCTACTTGGAGGCAGATCTGATTACGGACGTGCTGGGTTTTGGGAGGTCATCCATACTTGAAAAAAAACTGGTTAGCAACACAGCTGTTTTTGCGAGTTGTCGGGCCTATGTGATGGGAAGTATAGACCCCAGTCTTCTGATTATTTCTGGCAAAATGGAAAAAGGCCATGATGCGGAGGAGGCAGAAATACTACTGGACCAAGTGATTGAGGAATTCAAGCAATCCACAATCTCTCCAAAAATATTGCAAAAAGTGAAAAACCAGGCAGACGCCATGAAGTCCTACGAGTCGGTCCACTTGCTAAACCGGGCCATGAAACTAGCCTATTACGCCCATTTGGGTTCGCCAGAATTGTACGAAGAAGAATACGATAGGAAATTAAAAATAAAAGGAGAAGGCATTATTCAGGCAGCAAGGGAGTTGCTTACAGATGAAAATTCGGCTGTGGTGTATTACAAGCGAAAAGCAGAAGAGGTACCGCATACGGCTTAAAGCAAGCGATAGTTTGGCGTAAGGGAAAACATTGATCGAAATATCCATTTATATTCCTATACATCCCATCACGGATATCACCATAAGCAGATTCAGAAATAAAAGCAAGTAAAGTAACCGTCTTCACGTATAAAGTGGGTGTTAACAGTAGCAAGGCATGAAAGGATTTAGAGTTGGTTTTGGGTACGATGTTCACCAGTTAAAAGACGGAGTTCCCTTCTGGTTGGGCGGCATTGAAGTGGTACACAACAAAGGCGCGGTGGGTCATTCGGATGCCGATGTGCTCATCCATGTCATCTGCGATGCTTTATTGGGGGCCGCTGACCTCCGGGATATCGGGTTTCACTTTTCGGACCAAGATCCCAAATTTAAAGGCATAGACAGTAAAATTCTCCTTGCAGACGTCATGAAGCTCCTTGGGGAAGAAGGCTATGCGATCGGTAATATTGACTCCACGGTTTGTCTCCAACTTCCAAAAATAAATCCACATATTCCCGACATGAAGGCCTGCCTGGCTGAGGTGATGGGTATTGAGCCCAATCAGGTGTCCATCAAAGCCACAACAACCGAAAAACTTGGTTTTGTTGGCAGACAAGAGGGCATTTCTGCTTATTGTGTCGTGTTGATTTATAAGGTTTAGAGAAATGAACAAAGAGGCTAAAATTATCGTGACGGATGACGGTTCCCATTCGGTCTATCTCCCGGAGATCAACGAAAGCTACCACAGTTCTCACGGAGCATACCGGGAGGCTATTCACGTTTTTTTATTGTACGGATTGGAGGCTTGGTATGCCAGAAATCGGGGCAAGCTTCCCGTTCGCATTTTTGAACTGGGATTTGGAACTGGCCTGAACGCCTACCTTACCCTGATTTGGGCGGAGCAAAACAATGTCCCGATCCTCTACCATGCCATAGAACCCTTTCCCCTAAAGAAAGAAATCTATTCGCAGCTCAACTACATCCAAATGGACGAAACCCTGACCCATTACCACAAGCAGTTTCAACGGCTCCACAACATGGATTGGGATACCGGAAAGCCGATGAGCGATTACTTTAACATCAAAAAGGAACAGGTGAAACTGGAGGATGTGGTGATGTATGGTACAGATATTGTTTATTTTGACGCTTTCTCTCCCAAAAAGCAACCGGAAGTTTGGGAAAGGGAACTTCTCACCAAGGTGGTGGAAGCCATGAATCCAAACGGCGTGTTTGTGACGTATTGTGCGGCAGCCAAGGTTAAAAAAGACTTACAAGACTTGGGGCTTACCCTGGATGAGGTACCGGGTCCTCCGGGCAAAAAAGAAATGATACGGGCATGGAAACTGTCCTAAAGTGGAAGTATGCCTTCTTCTTTGTTGTCACCGTTTTTGGATGTAGGCAAAATTCGGATACTGAAAATTGCCGCCAAATGCAAGCACCAACAAACCTGGGAAATAAAACTGATTTAGAAATTCCCCTGGCAGAAGAACCTATAAACTTGGTCGAAGGAAGTAACATGTTGGTGGATAAATCAGGAAATCTTACAAGCCATACGTTGGTGAAAGATGGCCGACCCGTCTACCTGGCTACCTACCTGAATCAAAAGAAAATCAGCAATCATTTGCTGCCATGGATTCAGGATGCCTTTCTTTTTGAAGATAAATATTACCTGAAAGTGTATTTTCCATTTCCCTACCGGGGAAAAATCAACATTGAACTCAAAAATGATCCCGAATACATCCTTACGCCTGTTGAAGATCAAAAATATCAGGTGGTTATAAACCATGCGTTGGACTTAAACCATGTGGATTTTATTTTTCACTATAAACCGGCAGCTGCTGACACCTTGGTGGAGACCACTTTTTCGTACTCCTATGTGATGATGATTGGGGGGTAATTGTTGATGGTTAATTGTTAATTGTTAATGGTTAATTGTTAATGGTTAATTGTTAATTGTTAATGGTTAATGGTTAATTGAGGTTTCAGCTTTCAAAATTTTCTAAAAATCCGCTTTTTCTGTGTCATCTGTGGTCTACCACCAAAATCCGGGCTGGTCGGGATTGCATCCCGTTATAGTTCTCCCTTCTCTGACTATCCCTGCGGGATTGACTTGTAAAAACAAAAAACACAAAACAAAGTCACCTTACGGTGACAAAAAAAGCCCCTGGGAGGGGCTTTAACTTTTAAGATATTCACAACGGGTTCAACTAGTTATGCTTTTTTAACCTTTCCGATTACGATGGAAGGCATACCGTTACGTACAAAGTACTTACCTGTCACAGAAACATTTTCAGCTGCTAAGGTCTTTAAAGACTGGTATGGATCGGCATTTTTATGGTCTTCGACGAGCAGATATACTTTGCCGTCGGTACCAAGCAATCCAATGGGGTTGCCACTGTTGATGCATTTTTCAGCGCAGCCTTTATGTCCCTGTCCTTTGGCACCACTTGCCATAAAACAAGACATATCCAATACTTCTCCTGTTATGCTAATTTCTTCGCCATCGCCATTGTTATCGTTGGCGTAGGTAGAGAAAAAGGCGAAACAGAAAATTGCCAAGAGCATAACCCCTAGGCGGCTATACAGGGAGGTTGATGTTGAGTTTTTCATAAGATTAATTGTTGAGTTTGTTAACAAGTCAATAAATTACTACTAATTTAAATGATTACCAACTAATTGATACAAAATTTAGCCAACTTATCGAAAAGACAGCCTTAGGGGTGGAGTCTACTCAAAATTTCTTTGGCCTCGTGCCATTTCAGGCGTGGGCCAAATTGACTGACGATTTTGGAAGATGCCATACTTGCCAGTTTGGCACTCGATGCATAGGAGTGGCCGTTGGTAATGCCATAAAGGAATGCCCCTGCAAACATGTCCCCGGCACCATTGGTATCGATCGCCTTCGTCGCATAAGGCTCGATGTCAATAAAGGTATCTCCATCAAATACCATGGCCCCGTTTTTTCCTTGTGTGATCACAAAATGGCGCGCAGATTTCTTCAGCTCTTCCCTTGCTTCTGCCAGGGTACTTTTTTTGGTGAACAACATGGCCTCTTCCTCATTGGCAAAGAGCAAGTCCACACTCGGTCCGATGACCTCGTCAAATGCAGGGGCGAAATACTTGACCATAGACGGATCGGAAAAGGTCAACGCCACCTTCGTCCCGCTGGATTCTGCCACTTTCTTGGCATGTATCATGGCCTCTTTTCCGTTCGGGGAAGGTATCAGATATCCCTCGATATAGAGGTAGTTGGAATCTTTGATAGCAGTGTCATTCACTTCCTGAAGGGAAAAATCTTGGGTAATTCCGAGAAAAGTATTCATTGTACGCTCCGCATCATCCGTCACCATCACGAGACACTTGCCGGTAATCCCAGCTTCCAAACGGTCTGCCCGCAGGTTGTTTGCCACCCCCGCTTCCTGCAAGTCCTCCATAAAAAACCTTCCCAATTCATCGTCTCCAACTTTACAACAGTAATAGCCTTTACCTCCAAACTGGCTCAGCGCGATCACGGTATTGGCCGCCGATCCGCCGCACTGCATTTTGGCTGTAGCACGGTTGATCTCCTTCATCAATGTAGTCTGCCGCTCTTCGTCCACGAGCGTCATCATTCCTTTTTCGATCCCAAAATCCGCCAAAAAGGAATCCGAGACAGTAAACTCTATATCCACCAGGGCATTTCCTATGCCCGTTACATTGTACTTTTTAATCATTATCAGTCATTTGTTTTGTTGAAATTTGCTTTCTCCCCTGCCAAAAAGCCAAGCCAGTCACCACAGCAAGTAGAAATAACCCAAAAAACTCCCGGTTGATTTCCATCTCTGGCGTCTTCATGGTCAGGTCTTTTTGCTCCACTTCCTGAGAGACCCAACTAACTAGCTCATGGGGCCAGAAGAAGAAGGATGAAATCACATAGGCCGCTGCCAGGGCAGCAATAATCTGTAGTGGAAATCGTTTCATTGCGGCCAATCCGCAAACCATCGCTCCGCCAATATAGGCAGGAACCCACCACTCCGGATCGGGATCATTGGTCTGCCAAAAGGCAAACAACAGAAACAGCAGACACCAAACCGCAAAGAAGACTATCCATCCTTTTTTCATCTTGTTATTATTTTGGGGTCAAATTTCTCGGAATTTAATAAAAATCCCAACTTTAGACAAGAGAAGTTTTCCCTTTCTCGAATTTCGGAAATGGTTGAATTTTTTATTTAAGGTTAAATGTATTTTCTATGAGGTAGATAAAAAAACTATTTCAAAGAACCGCATAAAGCTAAATTTTTCAAACTTGTGTTATCTGAATAGAAACAATTTATTTTATTTGCTGAACAAGTTCAAGTCGTTTAACAATACTGTTTTTTTCTAAAATTGTCCCTGGAGACAAAACTGCGTTGGCTCCTATTTTGGAGTTGTCACCAACCAAAGAACCAAATTTTTCTGTCTTGGTGTCTATCAGTTGCCCGAACCAAGAGACAAATATATTTTTATTTGGGCTTTCATTATAATGATTGGCACAAATTGAGCCTGCTTCTAAA
>JBBQXZ010000192.1:0-9226 GCA_038209145.1 Cytophagales bacterium
GTAGGCAAGGATGGTCGCTGATTTGCGCAGGTTGTTTTATCGAAACCTCCCTTTAATTCCCCACAAAAATTAATCCGCTTTATCCGTGTCATCCGTGTTCAATTCGACTTCCGAACGGATAGAACGCAGAGTTGGTACTTGCTTGCCGATAGGCAGGGATGGTCGCTGATTTGCGCAGGTCGTTTTATTGAAACCTACCTTCAATACCCCACACAAATTAATCCGCTTTATCCGTGGCATCCGTGTTCAATTCGACTTCGGAACGGATAGAACGCAGATCTGGCACCGTCCTTTCGGAAGGCAACGATGGTCGCTGATTTACGCAGGTTGTTTTATTGAAACCTCCCTTTAATACCCCACACAAATTAATCCGCTTTATCCGTGTCATCCGTGTTCAATTCGACTTCCGAACAAATAGAACGCAGATCTGGTGCCTGACTTCCGGTAGGCAAGGATGGTCGCTGATTTGCGCAGGTTGTTTTATCGAAACCTCCCTTTAATTCCCCACAAAAATTAATCCGCTTTATCCGAGTCATCCGTGTTCAATTCGACTTCCGAACGGATAGAACGCAGAGTTGGTACTTGCTTGCCGATAGGCAGGGATGGTCGCTGATTTACGCAGGTTGTTTTATCGAAACCTCCCTTTAATTCCCCACAAAAATTAATCCGCTTTATCCGTGTCATCCGTGTTCAATTCTACTTCGGAACGGAAAGAACGCAGATCTGACACCGTCCTTTCGGAAGGCAACGATGGTCGCTGATTTGCGCAGGTCGTTTTATTGAAACATGTTGCCTAAACTAACTATTAATAAATTTACCTAAACCCAATATCGATCAATATCCAATACCATTTAATTTCAATAAATGGTCTTCACTACAATCCAATTTCATCTATATTTCTAAAGTCCTATTTCATAAATCCCCTTTTTTATCAATGGGTTTTATTTTCGCCAAATTAACCTTACTTTTAGTATCATTGACATTCAACCCATTTGACTTTGCGGAACATTCTATTCATAGCATTGGTGAGTATCGCCTTGATTGGGGCACTTCTAGTCCTTTTTTCTACCTTAAGCCAACCTGATTTAGGGCCTTCTCCTGTAAAAACACCCCAAGAGGAACTGCGATCTTTCCAACTCGAACCCGGTCTAGCCATTCACTTGGTTGCCTCAGAACCGCTGGTCCAAGACCCGGTTGCCATTCAGTTTGATGAATTCGGCAGGCTGTGGGTAGTAGAAATGCGCGGATTTATGCCCGATATCGAGGGCTTGGGGGAGAGTGAACCCGTGGGCCGTATCAATATGCTGGAAGATACCAACGGGGATGGAATCATGGACATCAGCACCATCTACCTGGACAGCCTGATTATGCCGCGGGCACTTGCAGTGGTGGGTGATGGAGCCTTGGTTGTGGAGAATATGGCCTTGTGGTGGACCCAAGACCTGAACCGTGACGGAAAAGCGGACACCAAGGTTATGGTGGATCCGGACTACGCAGGCAATCACCTCCCAGAACATTCCGCCAACGGGCTGCTTCGTGGGATGGACAATTGGTATTACAACGCAAAGTCCCGCTTCAGATACAAGTTCGTAGATGAGGTCTGGATTAGGGATACCACCGAACTGCGTGGCCAATGGGGAATGAGCCAGGATGATTTTGGCCGTTTGGTGTACAACTACAACTGGTCCCAACTACATGCCGACCTGGCACCCCCCAATTTCCTAAACCGCAATCCCCATCACACCCCTACCACCGGCATAGACCATGGCCTTACCGTAGACCGCCGCATCTACCCCATCCGTCCCAACCCTGCCATCAACCGGGGATATATACCTGGTATCCTTGATGAGGAGGGCAAACTTCAGGAATTTACAGCTGCCTGTTCTCCTTTCTATTACCGGGGTACTGGCCTTCCATATGCTTACTACGGCAATGTCTTTGTCTGTGAGCCTTCTGGAAACCTGATCAAACGGAATGTGGTAAGTGAAGATGGCATATTGTTAACCGCCGGCGACCCAAACCCCGGCAGGGAATTTTTGGCCTCCACCGATGAGCGTTTTCGTCCGGTAAATCTGGCTTCCGGCCCGGATGGAGCCCTATACATTGCTGATATGTACCGGGGGTTGGTGCAACATGGGGCATATATCACTCCGTATTTACGGGAGCAGACACTCAGCAGAAAACTTCTCCTTCCCGTCAACCGGGGCAGAATCTGGCGCATAGTACTTGAAGGTTTGGAGTCCGAGCCTATGCCCAAGCTAGCTACCTATACCTTGGAAGCATTGGTCCAAACACTTTTCCATCAAAACGGATGGCATCGGGACATGGCACAACGGCTGCTTGTGGAGCGGAATGACCCCCAAAGTATTCCTTTATTGTGGGAAGCAATTCAAAAATATCCCCATAGGTGGGGAAAAATTCAGGCCTTGTGGACCTTGGAAGGACTGCAGGGGTTGGAAGTCAATCTCTTGGTCAACTTGCTTTCAGATTCCGACCCCTATGTCGCCGCTACTGCCTTGCGGTTACTGGAACCTTTTGCCGGGGATAATCCAAGAATTGGAAAAACAATCTTCTCGCATATTGTCCCTTACTCCCTGAATGAACTTACCCCCTTTGTCCTTCAGCTTGCCTTAAGTTCTACGTGGCTTTTCTCCGATAATTCGTCAGGAATTTTGGAAAAAATACTCACACTTCACGGTGACTCTCCCCTAATACGGGATGCGGTACTCAGCGGATTGGAGAACAGTCAGTTTGACTTCTTACAAACCCTTCTACAGCATCCAGACTGGACGTCTCCGAATCCGGAAAAAGAAATCGTCATAGAAATGCTGGCCGGCGCCATAGTACATAAAGGAAATCCCCAGGAGGTAGGGCAACTGTTGGCTTTTCTGGAAAAAACTTCTCCCACACAAAACTGGCAATACTTACCCATCCTTACAGCAATGACCATTAGGGGCAGCAACAGATCACCTAAAACCATCCCATTGCAGCATGCGCCCCCATTGTTAACCGCAAATGGAAACGAAAACCTTACACCGCATCAGTACGCCACGTTGTCAAATTTATTTACCTGGCCAGGAAACCAAAAGGTGCCGGAAGTACTGACTCAAACTGTCACGTTGACTGGAGAAGAGCAAAAACTTTTCTCCCTGGGCCGTCAACATTATCTGAGTACCTGCTCCGGGTGCCACGGCAATGCTGGGGAAGGAGTCAACCGTATGGGGCCTCCCTTAGCGGGATCCGAGTGGGTTACGGGAGATCAAAAACAACTTTCGCTCATCGTATTGCACGGCATGGAGGGACCCGTGGAAGTAAACGGTAAGCTGTATGATACTCCGGATATTTTGCCCGTGATGCCGGCGCATACCAACTTGGATGACGGCACTCTATCGGCGATCTTGACCTATATCCGAAATGAATGGGGAAACAATGCCGGGGCAGTGCAAAGACAGTTTATCGCCTCCACCCGAAACGTCACCCAGGGACGAGTGGTTCCTTGGAGTGCCGACGAACTCAAAACCTACATCCAAGCCGAACAAGAGCAATCCCAATGATTCAGAATCCCGCTAAATTAGACCGAAGAAATTTCATCCGTCTGGCTAGCCTGGGTGCAATGGCCCTTCAACTCCCTACCTTTCCGGCATGGGCAGCTGGACAAAAAATGGGCATCGTTGTGCACTCCTATGCGGCACGCTGGCAATCCAAGGCAGGGAGCAGTCAATTTCCGGGATTCCGGGATGCGGTAGATTTGCTGCATCACTGCCATCAGATCGGAGCTGGGGGGATACAGGTAACTGTTCGGGGCTGGGCATCGGATTTTGCCAAAAAAGTCCGTGATGAGCGGGAAAAAACCGGCCTCTACCTGGAGGGATCGATTGAACTTCCGAAAACCGAAGCCGATGTTGCCCTTTTCGAAGAAGAAGTCAAACTGGCCAGAGAAGCTGGGGCAGCAGTCCTGCGATGTGTGAGCCTAGGCCCTCGCAGGTACGAGGCCTTGCACAGCTATCTAGAATTTCTGGAGTTCCAAGAAAGGGGCCTTCTCGCATTGCAGCTTGCCGAACCTGTACTGAGAAAGCACCGGGTGAAACTAGCAGTGGAAAACCACAAGGACTGGCGTTCCGAAGAATTGGTTGCCATCCTACATCAATTGGATTCGGAATGGATCGGTGTCACATTGGACTTTGGAAACAGTATTGCGCTGTTGGAAGACCCCATTCAAACCGCCCAGCTTCTGGCACCGTATGTCTATTCGACGCATATCAAGGATATGGCCGTGGAACCCCATGAGCAAGGATTTTTGATGTCCGAAGTACCCTTGGGTGAGGGCATTCTGGACTTACGTAAAATTGCCGGCGTTTGTCAAAAATTCTTTCCCCCGGTAAACTTTAACCTGGAGATGATCACTCGGGATCCCTTGCTTATTCCCTGTCTTACAACGCCTTATTGGTCTACTTTCCATAACCAGGTTCCTGCACGTGCAATGGCCCATATTTTAGAAATGGTGGAAACCCATAAAACAACCCTTCCCAGAACCAGCCAGTTAAATGGAGAAAATTTACTGGCACTTGAAGAAAAAAATGTCCGCCAATCCTTGGCCTACAGTGAAAGTACCCTTAGTTTTAACCGTTGACCATTTCCTCAAACTCATGACCGAAAAATTACCAGGAATCAAACAATTTGACCTAAGCGGCAAAACAGCCATCATCACCGGAGGATCCAAAGGTCTGGGGCTGGCCATAGCGGAAGGATTGGCCTCGGCAGGTGCCAATATCGTACTGGTCAACCGAAATCCTGAAGAGGGTAAAATGGCCGCTTTATTTCTTTCCCAAACCTATCCGGTCGAGGCGCTGTCCCATGCGGCGGACATTACCCGGGAAGACCAAGTCAATGGGATGGTGAAAGAGGTCATGGATGCCTTTGGTCGCATTGATATTCTGATCAACAGTGCGGGTATCAATATCCGTGGCCCCATAAACGAACTCAGTCTGGATCAGTTCAACGAGGTCATGCAGGTCAACGTTACCGGCACTTGGCTATGCTGCAAGGCTGTAACTCCCCACATGAAGGCGCAAAAACGGGGAAGCATCATCAACCTGGCCAGTACCCTGGGGTTGGTAGGGCTGTCCAATAGGACGCCCTATACCTCCAGCAAAGGAGCCGTGGTGCAGATGACGCGGTCCTTGGGCTTGGAACTTGCTCCCTTCCATATCAATGTCAATGCCATCTGTCCCGGACCCTTTTTGACAGAAATGAATATACCTGTGGCTGACACCGAGGAGGTCAAGCAATTTATCGTGGGTGCCACGGCCTTGGCGAGATGGGGGGAACTTCGGGAAATTCAGGGTGCAGCCATCTTCTTGGCGAGTGAAGCCGCCAGCTATATGGTAGGATCCATGATTACCGTAGATGGAGGGTGGACCGCAAAGTAAACGAAAGAAACATTGGATTTTGAATAAAATTTGCCTTCTTTGTGTCTTCCCTGCTCCCTTTGTGGTTCTTTTTTATCCAGTTGGGATTTGAAAGTAAACGAAAGAAACAGCGAATTTGTAATTAAACTTTTAGTTCTTTAAGTCTCCTCTGGGCCTTTTGGGATTCTATATTAAGCTTTTTTGACAAATTCAGATTTGAGTGCCATGGTCCCAAACCCGTCTATTTTGCAATCGATATTATGGTCTCCCTCGGTAAGGCGGATGTTTTTTACCTTTGTACCGCCTTTTATGGGGTGCGGGGTGCCTTTTACGGGTAAGTTTTTGATTACCACCACGGAATCCCCATTGGCCAACGGGGTACCGTGGGCATCAAGAACGACCAAGCCGATTTCCTGAATTTCCGCTACTGAGGCTGCCTCCCATTCGTAGGCACATTCGGGACAGGTCAGTTTTTCGTCCATCGTATAGGCATAAGGAGATTGACAGGCAGGGCAAGGGGGTATGTTTTGCATGGTTAAAGGTAACCATTCCTACCAATATCCGAGGTAAGTCCTCAATCATCTCTTTTTCAGGAAAATGCAGCAATCAGCAATATCAGTCCCATAGCCGTAAAAGAAAGGATAACGGTACCGATACTGTGTGAAAGGTAACCTTTTTTTATTTCCATGTTTGTCAGCTGTGTCATGGCCCAAAAGAAACTGTCGTTGGCATGGGAAACGGCGATGGCTCCAGCACCTATGGATAGCACCGTCAACACCTTTAGGGTTTCCGTGTCTAGCCCCAAGGTGGCCATTAGCGGCACCATGATGGACGCCGTAGTAACCAAAGCCACAGTGGATGAACCTTGGGCTGTTTTCAAAGCAAATCCCATTAGAAATGGCAGCAGCAAACTGTAATTTCCCGACAACAGGGTAGCACTGACATGGTCTGCTATCCCGGAGTTTTCAAGCATCTTGCCAAAAACTCCACCTGCACCGGTAATAAGAATAACCGGAGCAGCAATAAGCAGGGCCTCCCCAAACCAGCCAGTAGAGGACAATAATTTCACATCAAATTTTTCCGGTAAGAAAAAAGATAAGAATACACCGATCAACAAGGCAATGATGGGGTTTCCGACGAATAAAATAAATAACGTAAAAAAATTATCGGATCCAAAGGGTTGTGTGGGATAGGCAGCTATGGAAGCCAACACAATTAAAAGCAAGGGGATGATTACAGGCATAAACGATTTTCCCAATGAGGGATACTTTTTAACTTTACCAACAGTTTCAATTTCGGCAAACTCGGGTTCCAGTGGTATCTTTGAGAGAAAATACTTGCAATAAAAATAACAGGGAATCAATCCGACTGCGCTGACAATCAACCCCCAGAAAATAATCATGCCCAGGTCTGCTCCCAAAATGCCGGCTGCGGCTATCGGACCTGGTGTGGGGGGAACCAGTGCATGTGTTGCGGTAATCCCCAACGTCAAAGCCACCGTGGTAGCCAAAAAAGGGAGTTTTCCCTTATGGGACAGGGACTTATTGATTGGATTAAGCATGATAAACGCACTGTCTCCAAACACGGGAATCGACAGGATATATCCCGTAATCATCATGCCGAGCATGACGAACTTCTTTCCAATCCACGCCAGAATTTTTTGGGCGATGACAAAAGCACCACCGGTTTTTTCCAAAAAAGTCCCGATGATCACACCAAACAAAATCAATAAGCCAATACGGCCCAACACACCTCCAAAACCATCGGAAATTGATTTGATGATAAGGTCTGTGGACATGCCCGCAATCAGCCCATAGATAATTGCCCCAACAAACAAGGCGATAAATGGGTGTACATTAAATTTGATAATAGCTGTGAGAATCAGCGCAAGCGCAATAAGAACGGAGAGAAAAACGAACATGTCTGATAGGGTTGGGTTTATTTTGGATTTCAATTTACCTTTAAACTGTAATAATATTTAATATTTGGGTGTAAATCCATTTTTTCCCCAACTATTATCAACATAATTACCGGAACTGTTAACGAATTTATGTCCTTTATAACCTCCCACTGCTCTGGTCAATTCAAAATCCATTAAGGTTCTAACAGGCTGCCAGTTAAATTTCCCAATGGCTTTTTGATTACAGCCAAAGGTCATTTATGCTTTTTTCTATCCCAGAAATCAGGGCGTTCATCCCACTTTATTGCAAAAGTTTTGCTTTGGGCGTATTGTTGTCGTATGAAAACGACATCAAGGAAGCTTAATGACCTTAGAAAACCTTATTTCAAACTGATCATTATCATGGGATTGATCACTTGGATGAAAGATTATCGAAAAATAGATGATGCAACTCAGATTTTGAACTTAGACACAATTCCTTGGATATGCCGCCCAAAAGATCCCCCTGACAAAATTCCGGATAGTGTCACCTGTTCACTCCCCATTTTCCAACGTCTCCCAATTCACCCTGATAAACCAACACATGAAAAGTAAAAAACTGCCGTTTTATCAAATTGAGCGCTGGACCTTGATTTTTATCTTTCTAGCCATTATTTTGATAAATGTACTCAGCTTCAATAATTCATTTTCCAATCCGGGACTTTCACTTTATTTTGCAAAAATCCTCATTCTATTGATCCTGTTTCTTTCCTTTTATTTTGTACAATACAGCCTGATTCCGGAATATTTGGAAAAGAAAAAAAAGGTCAAACCCATTTTAATGGCCATTTTAATTTTTGGTTTTTCATTTGGTTTGATTGCTGGTATTTCAGCTACGGCAGATATTTCTGAAACCCTTTTCCTTCCTCTTTATTTTGGATCTATTGCAACCTATGTGGGTTATCTCGTTGTCGTATACATGTTGGATCAGATTCTTCTCCCACCCAATTTGAAGAATTACAGGGCATATAATGCCGTTAGGCTTGGAATGATATATGTATTTATACCAATTTTCTTGTTCCAAGCGCATTATTTTATTTCCCCTGTTATTTCAATCTTATTCGTGATCGTCCTTCCTAGCCTGGCCCTTATTTTAGTATATAGTTTCTTTTTAATCTACCAAAACAAGCGTGCGGGAAACCAAAAAGTAGCCCGCTTGTATTTTAGGCTGTTGCCTTTTGGAATCATACTGGTAACAAGTTTTGTTATCCTTGCCAACGATGGCCATCCTGTACTGTTTATTTTCGCCGTTGTTTTCGCACTTGTTACCAATATCATCCTTATTCCATTTTTCGAATTTCTTTTCAACAAATACGAAGCCTATCTGGGAGAAATTAATTCCTTGACAGTCCGAGTCGACCAAAGTTCTGCCAATCTTTCTTTTCTGCGGTCACAGATTAATCCCCACTTTTTATTTAACATTCTCAATACCCTGTATGGCGCTGCCCTTAAGGAAAACGCCGAAAAAACCGCTTCAGGCATCCAAAAGCTGGGAGATATGATGCGGTTTATGCTGCATGAGAATACACTGGAAAAAATCCCAGTCAAACATGAGAAGGATTACCTGAGCAATTACGTGGACTTGCAGGAATTGCGCATCAAAGGCCAAGAAAATATTTTAGTAACCTTTAACCGGTCCGAATCTCCTTGTACGGGAGAAATGGCCCCGATGCTACTAATCCCATTTATTGACAACGCCTACAAACACGGAATCAGCATGCAGAAAAAATCCTGGGTCAATATCAATTTAAGATGCCTGGCCGGGTCTGTACACCTGGATGTCACCAACAGCATCCACCGGACCAACCTTAAAGACCCCGAGTACAAATCTTCCGGAATTGGGCTGGAAAACGTGAGGCAACGCCTTAGACTGCTTTAT
>JBBQXZ010000193.1:0-9184 GCA_038209145.1 Cytophagales bacterium
TCGTCAGTATCCTCTTCCAATTCGGCTTCTTTTATTTTTACAAATGAAAAGTGCCTAATAAGATCTTTAAAGAATTGGAGATTTTTATCTTCTATTTCTAAAGTTAGTTTTGCCATGCTGATTTGATTTTTATCAAAAATAACAATAAATGTACAACTGAAAAAAACCCGTCCATCCAACGGGAAAAAACATCCGTAAGATTAAATCCCCTATTTTCTCCAAAAATTTAAAATGCGGCTAATCCCAACATCAACACTGGGATATAAAGTACCTGTGCCATTGTGGAGCGTGACGGCATACCCGAAGCCAAGATGGCCCCTAAAGAGTACGTTGGATGACCCGCCCATTTGGAATCCCAGGTGTACGTTGGAAAGCAGGATACTTCTCAGGTCGGTAAAATGCAATTCACCATAGGGACCACTGACAAACCGAAGTCTCCCTCCCAAATAGGCACCTCCGTTTTTGTAGCATAATTCGCAGGTTTTGATTACTTTTCTCCTGTAAAAATAGTACTTCGGATTTATGTAAAGACTTAGTGCTGGATTGAACAAACTCCAAAAAGGGTTCAACACATCATTTTTAAGATCTGTGTACCCTCCTCCTAATCCAATCCCGGTATCAACTACCAGAATTTCACCCAATACCAGTTCCCTTACCAAAAGTACTCCCTGCCCGGTAAAATCAAGTCTTGTTTGATTTTTAAGCAGTTTATCGTCATCGAAGTAGGTCTGCGCACATCCGTCATGACCCTGGATAATCAAAAAGATGGTTAGGATATAAAACAGCTTTCGCATTGCCAATACCGATTACGTCCTCAATATCTCCATCGTGGAAGTTTTTAATATTTCCCTGCCGTTCCACCATCCCAGCAAAACTGTGATGCAGGTAATGGCCGCATATACTGCTCCTAAAAGCAGCCATTCCATCTGAAAGGGAATTTCGAACAGGTAAAGGCTTAGCATGGCAGCCGCAATAATGGACAATAGAATCCCGCTCAGTGCGGCAAGACTTCCCAAGAAAAGGTATTCCAAGGTATTTATTTTGATCAATACGGCTTGCTGTGCACCAATGGTACGCAATAACACATTTTCTTTTATCCGCTGGTATTTACTGATAATCAGCGAACTGATAAGTACCAAAATGCCCGTAATAATGCTGAACAGTGCCATAAACTGGATGACAAAACTTATTTTACCCAGAATCTCGTCCAAAGTCTCCACGATGGTAGATAGGTTGATGACGGATACATTGGGAAAATCCCGCACAATCTCGTTTTGAACCTTACCAGCCTGCACGTCGTCTTTGGTCTTGGTAACCACGACATGAAATTTAGGTGCGTTTGTGAGTACATTGTCAGGAAAAAGCACAAGGAAATTGGTCGATACCTGACGGAAGTTTATTTCCCTATAACTCCCCACATACGTGGTCAGCGGCCTGCCCTGCACATTAAATATGATCTGATCTCCCAGCTTGATATCAGTGCGCTCCGCATACCCTTTGTCAAAGGATATGAAAATTGTGTCTCCGGGATTAAGATAGGGCTTTAGTTCACCGTCCGTCAGCCGCTCGGATTTTATCAGGGAATCCCGGTAAGTCACCCTGAATTCGCGGTTAAATAGCCGACTTGACATCTGCTCTTCCTCGGGCAGTTCCTGATTTTGTTTTTTTGTCATCCCTTTCACAGAACTCACCCCCATGGTCACGATGGGGACTTCTTGCAGGATGGGTAGATTTTGTTTTTTCAGTGCCTCACTCACCGCATCCACCTGATGCGTTTGGATGTCAAAAAACAGCATATTTGGCTGGTCTTCCTTATCGGCAAATTGGACTTCATCCAGCAACTGGTACTGCACGAAGAATAAGGTGGATATCATGGCAGTACCCAGTCCGATGGTGGCCACCAAGGATACAGTTTGATTGTTGGGTCGGTACAGGTTGGCCAGTGCCTGGCGAATGGGATAGGTAAGCGTAATGGGAAGCCATTTTTTTATTCCCCACATAATCCCAAGTGCGAGCAACCAGAGCACGCCGAAGGCAAAAAAGACAAATCCGGTAAACCAGAGTGTTTGTATCCAGTCTCTGAGTAAATAATAGCTGAATCCCATCATAAACAGGACGATCGCCAACACCACGGCCCATCTAAGGGGGTCTTTGGAAAACCGGATCGTGGCCGATTCCGGCCTAAGTGTCATCATGGGAGAAACCGTTCTGATTTTGAGCAGCGGAATCAAGGCAAATAACAATGAAATCAATATGCCTGTAAATGTTCCCAGCCCAACTGCTCTCCAGGAAATTTCCAAGGTAACGTCCACCGGGAGAAAATCCTGAAAAACCGCCGGCAACACAAATTGTAAGGCCGTACCCAGAAAAGCTCCCGCAACTGAACCTATCAGGCCCATGAGGAAAATCTGCCAGACATAAATTCCGAAGATCTTTCCCGATGAAACCCCAAGGCAACGTAAGACCGCAACAGCCGGTAATTTTTCTTTTACAAATACATTGACGGCACTGGCTACGCCTACACATCCCAAAAGAACCGCAATAAACGCAACCAAACTGAGGAAGTTGGACAAATTTTGGAAGGACCTGCCTGTAGATGCTTTCCGTCCCTCCACGGTTTCATAGTTGATATTGTCTTCTTCCCAGCGTTCCTTATAGTTTTGGATCACTTGTTCCGGATCTACATTTTGTTGCAGGGAATAATAATATTCGTAGTTGATTCGGCTACCAAACTGTACCAATCCAGTCTCTTCGAGGGTTTCCATCGGGATATATACCGCCGGTGCAACGGTGGCAGTAATTCCTGTCTGTCCGGGTACTTTCTTTAATGCCCCCGCAATCTCATAAGTAACTTCACCTATTTTAATTTTATCTCCCACTTTGGCGTCAAATTGTACCAAAAGTAAGTTTTCCACCAGGGCTTTTTTGCCCCCTTGCCGAAAGCTCTCCTCTCCGGACAAGGGCTCGGTTTCAAAACTTCCATAGAATGGAAAGGCTCCCTCCAAGGCCCTGACTTGGGTCAGACGGCTCTCTCCCTTGTCGGGAAAGGATACCATCGATGCGAAATTCACTTCCCTCGCTTTGTCAAAGACAAGGGAATCTATGAGGGGCAGGTCAAAAGGTTGATTCTTGCTCAATACCAAGTCAGCACCCAATAGCTCCTTGGCTTGTCGGTCTATGTCCCTGGTAAGGTTGTCCCCAAAGGAGCTGATAGCGACCAAAGCGGCAATGCCTGTGATAATTGAAGATATAAAAAGTATTAATTTGGAGCCATTCTTGCGAAAATCCCTCGCCGCCATGGTCATGATCCATTGAAAATCACCCATGGGTTACCTCCTGCAGTTTGCCACCTTTAATATGGATGATTTGTTTGGTGCGTTGGGCGAGTTCCGTATCATGGGTGACCAAGATCAGTGTGGTGCCTTCTTCCTCGTTTAGCTGGAAAATAAGGTTTTCGATCATTTCCCCGGTTTCAGTGTCCAAGTTCCCCGTAGGTTCGTCTGCGAACAGTATTTTGGGTTCGTTGGCAAATGCCCTGGCAATGGATACCCGCTGCTGCTCGCCACCTGAAAGCTGGCTGGGGTAGTGGGTGACCCTGTCACCCAAGCCTACCTTTTCAAGCAGTTCCAGGGCTTTTGATTTGGCGTCTTTTCTTTTTTTAAGTTCAAGGGGAACCATTACATTTTCCAGTGCGGTTAAAGTAGGGAGGAGCTGGAAATTTTGAAAAATAAATCCTACCGAGTCATTTCTGAGTTTCGCACGCTGATCCTCCGTAAGTTTGTCCATAGCTTGGCCGTTTAGGGAGACAGAACCGCCGCTGGAAACATCCAACCCGGCACAGAGTCCGAGCAAAGTAGTCTTTCCGCTTCCTGAGGGGCCTACAATGGCCAAAGTATCTCCGGGAGCCACTTCAAAACTGACATTTTCCAAAACAGTGAGCTTTCTGTTGCCGCTTTGGTAGGTTTTTGTTAAATTTTGGACGCTTAAAATACTCATTCGGATAGGGGGAAAATGATTAATTGATGAACTAACAAAAATCCCACTATATTTAGTTTGGATTTGTAGTTCAAACCTACGTATTATTAAACAAATCAATAAAACGAATCAAGCCAATTATGATCACAAACAAAACAATTATTTTTTATGTGTTTTCCGTTTATTTGGCCGGACTGATGATGGCTTGCTCTGGCAACAGACCCCAGCAGGAGGAACAGGAGTCAGCCGCAGTCGAGGAAATTGAAATCAAAGAAGACCGACCCATCGTTCTGTTCTTTGGTAACAGCCTTACCGCAGGTTACGGACTGGAGGAGGAAGATGCTTTTCCAGCATTAATACAGGATAAAATCGACAGTGCAGGCCTAGAATACCTGGTGATCAATGGAGGTTTGAGCGGGGAGACTTCTGCAAGTGGGCTAAATCGCCTGGACTGGTTTTTGGAAGAAGGGCCGGCAGTGTTTGTTTTGGAGTTGGGTGGCAATGACGGATTGCGTGGGATCTCGGTAGCTGAAACAAGGAAAAATCTCAAAGAAATTATCCAGAAAGTAAAGAGCAGATACACCGACACAAAAATCGTCTTGGCCGGCATGCAGATTCCCCCGAATATGGGACAGGAATATACTGCCGAGTTCAGTGGAATATATCAGGAAATCGCATCGGAAGAATCAGTAAGTTTGATTCCGTTTCTGCTGGAAGGGGTGGCGGGTAACCCGAAACTTAACCTGCCTGACGGCATACATCCCACCGAGGAAGGTCATGAAATAGTAGCTGGGACGATCTGGGAATATATTTTCAAACTTTTATAAATCTTACGTTCGATCCATGAACAGGTATGCTGGTGCTATCAACTTTACAAAATAGTCCATAACTTTACCTACTACATAACCGTTACAAAGAAGGATTTTTTATTTGTCAGTATTTTATCTTATTTTTTCGGAATTTTAAAAAAATAGATAACTAAAATGAGTATACAGATTCAATCTTCCGGTGGGGAATATGATGCCATCATCGTGGGTTCAGGAGCCGGAGGGGGTATGGCTTCAAAGATATTGTCGGAAGCGGGCTTGTCCGTAGCAATACTGGAGGCGGGAGCCGATTTTGATCCAGCTTTGGAAGAGCACCGGACGCAGATGAGGTTTCCATGGGAATCACCTCGAAGAGGTGCCGGTACGGTACGTGCTTTTGGGGATTTTGATGCAGCCATAGGAGGCTGGGATATTGAGGGAGAACCCTATACGCGGGGCAAAGACAGCGAGTTTGACTGGTTCAGATCCCGTATGCTGGGAGGTAGAACGAATCACTGGGGCCGTATTTCCCTCCGCTTTGGCCCTTTGGACTTCAAGCGCAAGGACATGGATGGCTTGGGTGACAATTGGCCTTTGGGCTATGATGACGTCAAGCCATACTACGATAGGGTAGATAGGTTAATTGGTGTTTTTGGTTCCAAAGAAGGAATTCACAATGAGCCTGATGGATTTTTCCTTCCGCCGCCAAAACCAAGGCTACATGAGTTGTATGTCAAAAAGGGTACAAGTAAAATCAATATTCCCGTCATTCCTTCCAGGCTTTCGATACTTACCCGCCCGGTAAACAATGACCGGGGCGTTTGTTTTTTCTGCAGTCAATGCAACCGGGCTTGTCAGATATATGCGGATTTTTCGGCAGGAACTGTCCTGGTAAAGCCAGCCATGAAAAAGGGACAGGTTGACCTTTACACCCATGCCATGGTCAGAAAGGTGACCACCAACGACCAAGGAGAAGCGACAGGTGTATCCTATGTGAGTAAGGTGGATATGAAGGAATACAAGTTGCGTTCACGGGTTGTCGTTTTGGGGGCATCTGCCTGTGAATCAGCCCGTATCATGATGAATTCCACCTCCAAGACCCACCCCGATGGCTTGGGAAATACCAGTGGCTATGTGGGTAGATACCTTCATGATTCCACAGGGGCTGACAGGATGGGGATCCTTCCGGACCTAATGGATAGAGACCGATATAATGAAGATGGAGTGGGCGGCTTACATGTCTATACACCCTGGTGGTTGAATGAAAAGAACCTTGATTTTGCCCGTGGATATCATATCGAATATTGGGGTGGCATGAGTATGCCTTCCTATGGATTTGGTGGAGGGATGGACACCATGCGGAAACACATCAAAGATGAATTTGGGAATCCAAGTCCATCAGGGGGCTATGGGGCAGGCCTCAAAAAGGATATCCGTACCTTCTACGGCAGTACGGTTGGTATGTCCGGAAGAGGAGAAAGCATCCCCCAATATAGCAACTACTGTGAGATCGATGAAAATGTGGTGGATAAGTTTGGGATACCCGTGCTGAAATTCCACTACAAATGGACGGATCAAGAGCTCAAGCAGGCCAAACACATGCATGATACCTTTGAAGAGGTACTGACAAGTATGGGTGCGACTATATTGGGCAACAAGCCGGGGCCGGAAAGCCAGTATGGCTTGCATAAGCCCGGACGGATCATCCATGAGGTGGGCACCACCAGAATGGGAAATGATCCGAAAACATCCGTTCTAAATCAATATAGTCAAGCACATGACTGCAAAAACCTTTTTGTAGTGGATGGCGGACCATTTGTTTCCCAGGCAGACAAGAATCCTACCTGGACCATCTTGGCACTTTCGATGAGGACTTCGGAATACATTGTTGACCAGTTAAAAAAGAAAAATATATAAAACCCATGAATAGACGAGAAAATTTAAAACTGTTGTTGGCCGGCTCTTTTGGAACAGGACTGATTTTGGCCGGATGCGGGACCGAAACAGAAAAAATTGCCCACCAACCGGCGTTTGGAGAATTTGGGAGCTACGGACGTACTCCCGAGGAAATCATTCACAATGAGCTGTTAAAATCGAAGACCTTCTTCACGGAAGAAGAACGAAAGAAATTGGATATTTTGGTGGACATCATTATTCCGGCTGACGAAACATCCGGTAGTGCGACGGATGCGGGCGTGCCGGATTTCATCGAATTCATGATGAAAGATATTCCTGACTACCAGACCCCGATGCGGGGGGGACTTTTCTGGTTAGACCATAAATCCGATGAGTATTTTGAGAAAAAATTCGTGGATATCAGTCGGGAGCAGCGGCTGCAGATCATTGATGAGATTGCCTATCCAGACAAAGCAAAGCCGGAAGCCCAGGCGGGTGTACGGTTTTTTAACATGCTTCGTAACTTGACAGCTACTGGTTTTTTTACCAGTGAAGAAGGCTTCAAAGATTTGGGATATGTCGGCAACAGGCCCAATGCATGGGATGGTGTACCAGAGGAGGTCCTTGCCAAGCATGGAATGGAAAATGACCCCAAGTATAAGGACGTTTATTTGGATATTACGACCAGGGGAGATTTGGCTCAATGGGATGATAATGCAAATTTGATAGCCTAATTCGTATTGACCGATAAATGGATACTAACCCGGTCAGACCATGGGTCTGACCGGATTTTTTGTGTAATGAAAAAAAGATGCTCCAATCTTGGCTATTTTAAGTAAAGCAAAGCCATTTTGAAACCTGGAAGAAACTTGGAAATAGGGTTAACGCTATTTTAAAGTTACTCTCTGGTTTGACTATACCTCATTGGCCTTTTGGTAAGATTATCCCGAAAACGCTATAATTTATTTTTCACAACATTAGATCACCAAGAACTTACTGAGAAATAAACAACCTATAAGGAGCAGCAGTAAAACCAACAGATGAAATTTCCAGAAATATCCGGGAGGATAGAGGCTATGCATGGGTGTATTGTTAATTGGTTGATAAAATAACTTAAAGATACCTAAAATACTAACTTCACCGCATAATTCCAAACAAAGATGTGATTTGCTCGCATGTATTTTGAATTGGGAGAGACTTCACAACCTGAGTTTGGTTGTTCGTCAAACTAATATAAGAACAGAATTATTCAGTTAAATTTAGGTGTCATTTTTACTGGAGAAGGCAACAATTCCTCCAAAATAAATCCATTTTTATTCACTTGCCACGGACTTGAACCCCTGGTTATTGTGTCGTCACCTCAGGGCTGGTGGATAATTAAAAATCGAACTTAGGTTTACAGGTTAATTGGCGGATAATTTTATGCAGTATTACTTAATTTGACTTATGCATAACCGGTTTATCGAGTTGCGCTCTTTCGCAATACATAGATAAACCGACAAGTGAAATGAAGTTTATTGGGATGAATCCAGCCATGGCCTGAATACAAGCCCGTGATTTAAAACATTATTTGTTTATTGTCTAAATGCTTAAATCAATGGGATAAAAAAAGAGGAAAACGACTAGCTTTCCTCTTTTTGTTCTTATATAAATTCAGATCAATAGCTTATCTAACGACCACCGGATCGGCAATGCCGTTTAAGTCATAGACTATTTTTCCATCCTTGATGGTCATTTGGGATTCAAAGCGTTTATTTCCTGATATCTTGTATCCATTTCTATCCCAGAATCCAAAATCACCTTCTCTAAGTTGCAGGATGGCTACATCTGCGATGCCTTCTTCGGAAAGGTTACCGAGCATTTCCCGCTGTATGACTTTTGCGGGCGTCCATGTGGTTGCCTCTATGACTTTGTCAAGATCTGCTCCCATAGCAAGGAAGGTCGACATGATATTTAGGATGTCTTTCATGGCATTATTCATACTGCCTTTATGCAGGTCAGTACTAATGGTATTGGGGAAAAATCCTGCATCGAGGGAAGGGATTGCCTGTCTGAAGTCAAAACTGGCACCACCATATCCCACGTCGAAAACGATTCCTCTTTCTTGGGCTTCCCGGACAAATGGCTTGAATTCCCTGGTTTCATAATCTACGACAGGTTCCCGGGCACCTCCCAATTCAGCAAAGACATGGGTATAAATATCTCCAGGACGCAAATGGTCAAAAAACAATTCCCTTAACCGTAGCGGGGCAAATGACATGGATCCCCCAAAATCGATGATCACTGGCATGCCGGCTATATTGCCTGCCTCTACGGCGCGATCAACAGGAACCCAGTCTCTTTTACCGTAATGCGCCACTTTAAAGCCCACGACATGCTCTTTATATTTCAGCGCTGCCTGTGCCGTGATTTCAGCATTCATGTCGGAAGTATCTTGCTCATACGCTCCGCCTCTCATCCCCTCGCCTACGATATTCATAAAGGCCAACACCCTGGTCTTGGAAGGA
>JBBQXZ010000194.1:0-9154 GCA_038209145.1 Cytophagales bacterium
ACCAGTGAGACCCACAATATGCGGATGGCAACGATGACCTTCTCTTCTGTATATCCCCATTACGTAACAAAAGTCGAAAAGAAGGGCAGGACAAAAGAAGAATTGCATCAGGTAATAGAATGGCTAACAGGCTTCGACAAAGGGAAGCTACAAGAGCTTATTCAAGAAAAGGCAACATTTGAATCCTTTTTTCGGCAGTCTAGACTAAACGAAAACGCTCACCTTATCACTGGTCTTATATGCGGCTATCGTATTGAGGACATCGAGAATCCATTGACACAGAAAGTCAGGTACTTGGATAAATTGGTCGATGAACTGGCAAAAGGAAAGAAAATGGAGAAGATTTTGCGGAAATAAATGAAGAATAAATAAAATAGCAGGGTGAAAGTTGCGCATCCACACAAATTTTATACTGCGACTATCGGGTGGTCAATTTTTCCACAGGCGTATTTTATTGCTGCTTCAATATTTCACTTTCCAGATCAGCTATTGTCTTTCATTTTTAGAAAATTCAATGGCGTCATAACCGTAATTTCTGAGTTTTTATAATCTTTTACGTTTCGGTTATAATTGCATCTATTCCCGGAATGACCAATGCTGATGAGTATTGAATGGAATTTTCATAATCTGAAAAGTCATTTTTCAAAGCCTGCAAAATTTCATTTTTTGTAGTTCCAACAATTTCTGTCATTTTCGTCAGTGTTTCCACCACTTCAAGTGTCTTTTTATGACCTAAAAATCTCCTTACGATATAATAAATTATTAATGCCAACAGCGGACAAATACAAAATGACACTTCCATTTTCATTAAGTTCAAAAAGTTCGCTTGCCGGGTTTGCGTGAGGTTCTCTATCCGTAAAAAAATCAATGACTACGTCTGAATCGACAAACAATTTAAACACCATATTTTTTTGATAATTCTTCAATTAAAATTTGTTTGTGGTCAATGTTTCTGTTGGTCTCAAGTATTCCTCGAAGTTTTTGGACTTTAGGGGAAAGCTGTTTGGGATTAACTTTTCTTCTGTTAACGGTAATCATTTTGAAGTAATTTTCGACCAGTTCCGAAAGACTTTGCCCCTTCTCTTTAGCGTATTCTTTTGCGATTTCAATAACCTCTTTTTCTATTGTTAAAGTCAACTTGGTGTTCATGATTTCTTTTTATAACAAAGATACGTGCTCGTTTTGAGACATGCAACACGTGTTTTTTAAAGAAAAGAGAGCTAACGTTTGTGTTTATGAAGGCTAGGGTTTTTAAAACGCATCACTATCCAGTATCTAAATGAAATTAATAAAACCAAACTACAAACCCATAATGAGCCCCAACCTGGGATAAACATTTTGTTGCGGGCCGGGACGGTTTTAATTGTCCTGTTTATGGAATTCGGCTGCTTTCTTTTTGTAATATTCAATCTCTTTTTTTGGAGTCGTTCTTTCAATTTCTTCCGAAATTTCGTCTCTCCTTTTTCTCATGAATTCTACAGCGTCAAACGTCTTTTTTGCTTTTATTCACTCTTCAAAACTCTAAAATTTCTCTTGGTGTTCGTATTTCTAAAATTCTATAGCTTATAATTCTTTGGTGCTTTTTTAGTTTTCTATGATAACTTTGCTTTGTCATTAAAATCTAGACATAAGTTTATCCAATATTCCAAATCATTCTTGCTTTTATATCCGAATGGATAAACATAGTAAAAGCCTTTATACTCCCTGCCGTATATAATCATTGGCAGAAAGCCAGCTCTTGCCGAGAGTTCTTCTGTTAAATCGAGGTCTCACCGAATTTCAAATTACATTATCAACAATCCGTTAAAAATGGGATAATGATTTATTTTTAAGGAAATAAACTGCAAAATTAAGGTCATGGTCGGTTTATATCCCGCCCCAAACACGACCTTATTCGCGAGCGGCTTAATTAATTTCATTTCCGGGAGAATAATATCCCGCATCAATTGGCTGCCAGTAATGAACGATGACATGCGGCACCTATGTTTTTCCATCAATGTGAAAACACCCTTCCCGTAGAAATCGTTACAAATCAATTAACCATTAACAGTTTTTAAACAACGTTTGCCATTTTTCCTACCTTTGCGATCACTAATTGTAAAACGGACATACTAGTCTTAAATTTGAAAAAGAATTATTGCCAAACAGTAAAACACCATGACCAAAAAACGAATATTCTTTACAGGCGGATCGGGGAAAGCGGGAAAGCACGTCATTCCTTACTTACTCGACAAAGGACACCGGGTGATGAATGTAGACTTAGTGCCTCTGGATCATCCTGGAGTGGATAATTTGATAGCTGATATTACGGATTCCGGACAAATGTTCGATGCCATGAGTTCCTATGCCGGCCTTGATGAGTTGGAATCCGGTGAAGGCGTTCCAAAATTTGATGCGGTGGTACATTTTGCCGCCGTGCCCAGGATCTTGATCAAACCGGACAATGAGACTTTTCGGGTCAACACCATCGGCACCTACAATGTGATTGAAGCGGCTGTGAAGCTTGGCATTAAGAAAATTATTATTGCTTCGTCGGAGACTACCTACGGTATCTGTTTTTCAGATGGCCAAACGAACCCCAATGTGCTTCCTTTGGAGGAGGACTATGATGTTGATCCCATGGATAGCTATGGATTATCAAAGGTTGTGAATGAGAAAACGGCTCGAAGCTTCCAGAGACGGTCAGGGGTTGATATTTATGCCCTTCGTATAGGAAATGTGATTGAGCCGCACGAATACGCTGAACTGTTTCCACATTATTTCAAAAACCCCGAGGTACGCAGAAGGAATGCGTTCTGTTACATTGATGCTCGTGACCTGGGACAGATTGTGGATTTGTGTTTGACAAAAAATGACCTTGGCTTCCAGATTTTCAATGCCGGTAACGATCACAACGGCGCGGTAATCCCCAGCAAAGCATTGGCCGAACAGTTTTTCCCCGGTGTGCCCATTACCCGTGAATTGGGGACACATGAAGCCTTGTTTTCAAACCGCAAAATCCGTGAAGTCCTCGGCTTCAAAGAACAGCATAACTGGCAGAAATATGTAAAAGGGGAGTGATTGTTTAGTTCTTAATTTTTTCAACCTCACTTTCCAACTTAAGCACTACATCCCCGTCTTCCTGCTTTATATAAAGTACTTTGTCGTCCTTGGACCCGTTACGGGTGATTTCGGATCCTTTTATTTTACGGGTTGTCGATTCCGTATAGGTTTTTTCCACCTCACCTTCGGCATGCCCCTGTCCCCATTTCCACTTTACTTTATCTCCTTTTTTGATAGCCATGACATTTTTTATAAATCGATTTAAAATCTAACTCTACAATTATTAAATTGGTTTTTCGAATTTACGGAATTTTAAAACCTCTCTAACCTTCGGCCTCAGTTCTTCTTTCGAAACATTCTTCAAAATTTACTCCTTCGACATCTACCAATAAATCTATTCGATAAGGTTCATATCCAAGTTGTATAATATTTTCCGGTGTCATAAAATCTTCCATGGCTAACTTCATACTTCCAAATCCGAATTCCTTGATCGCTGCGATCAATTTTTTGATATTCAATTTCGTCATCCAAATCCAAAAATCTATATCTTTTTATATCTTGGATAACCATGAAATTTACTGCATATCCTGCAATTATTAAATATTTGACTTTATTCTCGTTTAGCAATTCGATAAACTCTTTGAAATCCTTGTCGAGTTCTATATTTTCTCTTATTAATTTGTTGACGCATATTTTCTAATTCAACCATTCGCTCACTGATGGTTTAAGATAACCAGTACAGCAAGTTACCCTCATCCTGACCTTTTTTCACGATTTTTATTTGTGTCATCATTTCAGTTGTTTCATCATTTAGATGTTAACCAAATTTACAAAAAATATAATACATATTGCAATATTCTCAAGAGGTTACATTTTTAAATTTCTATAACGAGAAGATTTTTTTAAATCCTTAAAATTATCTGCCCATGCAATCAAGAAGGTTACCTATTTCTTACCAAAGTATTAAATTAAAAAAACAGTTTTGGATTTGAATGCCTATTGTAGCATAAGAATTTTGCACTGATTTTTCTTTTGCATTCACCCTATCCCCAACTGCGTCATTTGCGAATCATTTTGTCCCCAAATAAACCTTTTTTAACGATCAGTGGATCGTTGGGTTCATTTGCTCCCCTTCTGCCTGCATTGCTTCAGATCTTATGAATGGCACAATCAAGTGCGTCTAATCCCTTTTAGATTGGAGCCAATTTGATCCCAAGAATAAAAATTAACGCCATCCGGCAATTTTCATTCATAGAAGGACCATAGGCCTATGGTGTATATATCCTCAACTTGCCCGCAGGCGAATAAAGATGTTCGGTTTATGAATGGGTAAAACTGAAATATGGGCTTTTTACCCTAAATTATGTCAATCAGTCTGGCACTAAAGTCGCAACGCAATATGAGCAAGTGCCGGTTTCCTTTTGACTGGCTTGGTTTCCCTGAATCTGAATGCAAGAATCAAGGATTTTTGTTTCAGGAAAATATTTGGAGCGGAAATAGGTGATTTATCCAAAAAGCTATTGAAGTGTTACCTGATCAGTTGGGGAGTGACTTCTGTTTTAGGAGGTACTTTGACATATCTGGCAGTTAAAAGTTTCTTGGATTCCTTCTTCGCCTTTCATTCCGGTGTGGGCTTGATACCATTGGCAACCGGAATGATGGTCTTATTAATTCATGTTAATTGTGATAGGCCTGACAGTCAGTTCCCAAATTTGGAAAGTATATAAAGCGAACCTATCACAAAGCTTAAAATCAGAATAGAGAAGACTTGAAAACAATGACATCCTACCTACTGTAGGCAGGTGAGACCCTTCGACTTTGCTCAGGGTCCGAGCCAGTATAAAGACGATAATAATTGCAACATTTCAACCAAACCCAATGCTCACAAACTACATCAAAATCGCCTGGAGAAAACTTTTGAAAAATAAAGCCTACTCTTTAATTAACATCATTGGCCTGGGCCTGGGGATAGCCTGCTGTTTCCTAATATTAACCTTTGTCCAAGATGAGCTTTCGGTTGACTCCTACCATGAAAAAGGTGACAGGATATACAGATTAACCCATGGAAGGCTTCCTTCACCAGATCAGCCTGAAAATGCCGGGGCAAATCCCTTTTGGGTTTGGAACAATGCTCCGGTAGGACCTGCGATCAAAAATTATTTCCCCGAAATCGACAAAATCCTCCAGTTTTCTGGCAGTTCTGATATTTCGCTGACAGATGGAGATAATTCTTATCAGGAGGAGGGCGTTTTTTTTATGGATTCGACCGCTTTTGAGATTTTTAGTTGGGATGTGATCAAAGGAGACCCCAAGACCGCTCTGATTGCGCCTTACAGCATGGTGATGACGGAGAGCACTGCCAAGCGGTAATTTGGAAACGAAGATCCCATCGGCAAAACCCTCAAAGGAAGTGATTCACCGGGCAGATCAGCGGCCGGCGATTATACAGTGACGGCTGTGATTGCGGACATACCCGCCAATTCCCATATCAATTTCAACATGCTGCTATCCCTGAGTACATTCAGGCAATACTGGCCTGATGTCTTTGATTCTTGGGGTTATGTGAATTTCTATACCTATTTCCTGGTAAATGATAACTTTGATTTGGTGTCATTTGAACAAAAAATACCTGCTTTTTTGGCTTCCAGGCAAGATGATCCGCTCTATACCATTCATGTCGAACAGATGACCGATTTTTACCTGAGATCCGAAGCCGACCGTCAACCGGGAGAAACAGGTAGTTTGTCCAATATTTATGTTTTCTCCGTGATAGGCATTTTCATTCTTATCATTGCCATGATCAACTTTATGAACCTCTCCACAGCCAGGTCGATGGAGCGTGCCAAAGAAGTAGGAATCCGAAAATCCATTGGGGCGGACAGAAGCCACTTGATTTTTCAGTTTCTCGGAGAATCCGTGATCATCGTGTTTTTTGCGATGTTGGCATCCATTATTTTTATATCGGTTGCGATGCCGTTGATGAATAGTCTGACAGGCAAAGAATTAGAAATCTTCACCTATCTCAATTGGCAAACTGATCCAGTATTTCTCGGGGTTTTGCTAGTCATCGGGGTTTTGGCAGGTTCCTATCCGGCCTTTGTACTGTCAGGTTTCAGGCTTGTGAAGATTTTAAAGGGAATATCCGCTGCCAACAGCGGTGGCGTAAACCTCCGAAAAGGGCTGGTTATTTTTCAGTTTAGCCTTTCCATCATCCTTATTGCAGGTACAATAATCGTTTATTCCCAAATGAACCACCTGCTAAATAAGAACCTTGGTTTTGATAAGGAGCAGATGTTGGTTTTGGATTACAATTATGATGAAGTGGTGAATGAAAAGTCAAGTGCCTTAAAAGCGGAATTGGAAGCCAATCCTTCCGTTATTTCATCAGCTTTCTCGAGAAGTGTCCCAGGCGGCTATTTCCCAAATGCAGGCACGATCATTCAGCATGCTGATGGGGAAATGACACAAATGGGACAGGCAATATTTCAGGTTGGACTTGATTTCATTATCCATTTTAATATGGAATTAATTGCAGGCCGGAGCTACTCCAGGGATTTCCCGTCAGACTCTACTTCCGCATTGGTGGTAAATGAAGCCGCAGCCAAGCAATATGGATATGCAAATCCTGCCGAAATAGTAGGGAAGAAATTTGACCAATGAGGACGATCAGGTGAAATCATTGGGGTGGTGAAGGATTTTAATTTCATTTCCCTGCACCGTAACATTGAGCCTTTGACTTTGCCTTTTGAAGCGTCTGCAAGCAGGTATCTATCAATCAAAGTGAAGCCGGAAAATGTGGGACAGACCGTAGTGGAAGTGGAACAGATTTGGAAAAAGGTTGCGCCCCACAGGCCATTTTTGTATAGCTTTTTGAACGAAGATTTTGACAAACAATACCAAGCTGATTTCAGGTTCAAAAAGATATTTTCAGCCTTCTCGATCCTAGCCATCCTGATTGCAAGTTTGGGGTTGTTCGGATTGGCAAATTATACCGCAGAGATCAGGACCAAAGAGATCGGGATCAGAAAGGTGTTAGGAGCGGAAGTGTCGAGCATCGTCGCTTTACTGTCCAAGGATTTTATCAAACTGGTTTTGGTGGCGATAGTGATTGCAACTCCTTTGGCTTGGTATGTGATGAATAAGTGGTTGGACGGATTTGCCTATCAAGTAGAAATAGGCTGGTGGGTTTACCCTTTGGCAGGGATAGTTGCGATTGTCGTGGCCATGGCGACCATCAGTTCCCAAGCCATACGGGCAGCCATGTTGAATCCGGTTGAATCGTTGAAAAGTGAGTGATTGGGTTGAGGCAAGAAGGGTGACATAAGATTCAAGATACATGATAAAAGACAATGAGATTCTTTTCACAAACTGATCCAAAAAATAAATCCATTATTTCCATTTTTCAATAGTGCGAAGAATTTGTCCTAATAACCGTAGATCGATTGTTACTTACCCAACACCCCTAAAAGGGCGGTACACGCATTATTTGTTCCCACATTAATCCCATACATGCCGTTTGCGAACTTCGATTTGGGGGCAACCCATTCCCAATAAACCTGGCTCTTCCATGGATGCAAACGTATCAAGTCCTGAAAGTAATAAACAACAATAACCACGGGTGGCTAAACTTGTCAGGTCTGAACAAGGAACAATTTTGACAAAATCCAACTAACCAATTCTCTTCTCTTACCAGTTTGACGAATAGCCGAACTCAGGTTAATGGTAATGATTTGTTAAAGAAAAATAAACTTGCTATAATGTCATACCGATTAACTTGGAGCGTTTTTGAAAAACATGACCTTACCATGCCATGAAAACTTTCTATTCAAGTTGGCTCTGGGGGCTTGTCCCGGCTTCCCTGTTTATTCATTTTGCCAATTTGGGAGGATTAAGCATTTATGCACTAGATGAAGCCAAAAATGCCACAGCCGCCATTGAAATGCTCGAAACAGGAGATTGGATCCTTCCGACCTTTAACCATGAACCCAGGTATGACAAACCTCCCCTACACTATTATGCCTTTATGTTGGCCTATCAGGTATTCGGGACGAATCCTTTTGCAGCCAGATTTTTTCCCGCTTTGCTGGGTTTTGCGACAACCTGGATCTTTTATGGCTTTTTAAGAAATCAAAAACGCAAAGCAACCGCTTTTTGGACAGCTTTCGTGCTTACCTGTTCTCCCCATTGGGTCATTCAATTTCACATGGCGGTCCCTGATGCCTTTTTAGTGTTTTTCCTTAGCTGTGCCTTGCTGGGTTTTTATACGTATATCCGACAGGATTTTAATTCCAAACCCATTATACGGATCGCATATATTGCCATGGCGCTAGCGGTATTGAGTAAGGGACCTGTTGCGCTGTTGATTGTCTCTGGAATCGTTTTATGCTACTTCCTGCTGACAAAAGGATGGAAACCTAAAATCTTCTTAAAACTTCTAGATCCTCTAGGTCTGCTCCTACTTTTAGGATTAATACTACCTTGGTATATATTAGTTGCTATAAAAACTGACGGTCAATGGGTAACGGAATTTATTTTCAAACACAATATCGGCCGATTTTCATCTGCTATGGAAGGACATGGAGGAGGTCCTTGGAAGACGTTGACCTTTGTAGTGGCAGGAATGCTTCCATTTTCTCCAATTTTATTTTTTCGTCCTAGTCGCTTCCACACACTATTGCAACCAAAAAATAGCTTTCTACTTTTTAGTGGACTTTCAGTTTTGGTTATCGTTTTACTCTTTATGATTGCTGGGACAAAATTACCAAACTATACCGTACCGGCTTACCCTTTTATGGCGGTTCTAATCGCTAGCCAAATCGAAAGGATTTTGGAAAATGAGGCTTTCAACTGCATTCAGGTTTTCGGTTGGTTTGGATGCCTTTTAGTAATGGTTGTATGCTTTGCACCCTATTTTATTTTTCAAAATGAAACCAGTCTTCAGCCTATGTTGGGAGCCACCCAACCATTTTTTGTCTTGGTTACCTTTACCTTGCCGATATTTTTTTATTTATTGTGGCAAAAATATGCTGTTAAACTATTGCTTTGGACGGGAATCTGTTTTTTCGGTATTACGACTACCTTTTTCTTTTTCTCCATGCCCGTGATCGAGCGG
>JBBQXZ010000195.1:0-9149 GCA_038209145.1 Cytophagales bacterium
TGCGATCTTCCCGATTTGACCAATTGGAAGCCAATATCCGGCATGCCTTTTCATTTGGGGTAAGTGGCAAATTGGATATCAACCTGACTGCGGGTGCTTTTTTGGACGCATCCCAGGTGTATTTCATGGATTTCAAACACTTCGGAGGCAACCGCACGATTTTTACCAGCATGGGTGCTGCTTCGGAATATCGCCTGCTTGATTACTACCTATATAGTACGGACGGAAACTACGTAGGCGGCATTTTCCACTATCAATTCAGGAAGTTTTTGTTTACCCAGCTGCCGATGTTACGATTTACGGGAGTTCGGGAAAATATTTTTCTCAATTACCTCAAAACGGACCACTCCCCGCATTATATGGAGGTCGGGTATTCCCTGGACAATTTGTGGCGTATTTTCCGGGTGGAATTTGCCGCGGGGTTTGAGAATGGTGCCTATGTAAACTCCGGTCCGCGTTTCGGTATAGCTACCTTTATCAACTTTGGCGCTGGAGAATAATTTCCATTTTCTTGGCGGAATGTCCTATCTTTGGGACTGTAAGGTTTACTATAGGAAAGAATGGTCAGCTTTTGGCTGTCTGTTCTTTATTTTAATTCCATAATCCCATATATTTTTTTCATGTATTTTGTATTATTTGCCAACATAAATCAATAAATAATTGATATGAGGTATTTGATTTTGGTCTGTTTATTATTTCCGATGGGGTATCATGCGAATTCCCAAGGGTTATTACAGTTTGAGGTATACGGCGGCCCATCTTTGGGTTTTTTCGACGCCACTCTTTCTTCACCCGATGCAGATGAGATGTCATTGTTTCCCACCATGGGCTATCATTTGGGGTTAAGTGCCATTGGCAGAATATCTGAACAATGGCAGGTAGTTCTCCAGGGAGAGTACCTGAATAGGCCAGTGGGTATCAGACAGTAGTTTCAAAATGGCAATGTAATAGAAAATAAGAATACGATGTTTGGGAATAATTTTGGGAATTATTCCCTGGGGGCGAGGTATCTCATTCCAAAAGAAAAATTTGATTTGTATTTCCAACCGTCCATAGGCATGGCAGTCAACCGCGATCCGAGGGATTTTTTTGGAGGCATGTCTAGAACTCCCAGAGAGGTAAATACCAATTTCCTAGAAAGGGTTGAGTTTGGGATAAAAAAATACACCAAACGAAACAACTATTTTTTGGCAGGGTTGAGGTATCAACAGGGTATTGGCACGCTCGATGAGATTAGGATCGATGCCAGCGATTTCAACAGCCAGCAAATTAATTTCAGCAGTCAGGCATCTTATGCGGGGTTCTTTGTCGGATTCGGCATAAGTACCGATAGGTGGTTTAAATCAAATTAGGGTAATGGCACGTGTTTGAATTATCTTCATACCAATATAATAACAAAAGGACGGTTAGTTTTCGTCCTTTTTTGTTTGCTGCTTAGCAATTAAACCTTCATGATTTCTTCTTCTTTTTTGGCAAAGTGGTCATCTATCTTCGTAGAATATTTATCTGTGAATTTTTGGACAATATCTTCCGCCCGCTTTACTTCATCCTCGGCGGCGCCGTCCTTTTGAAGTTTTCTTAAGCCCTCGTTTGTGTCTTTGCGAACAGACCGGATACTGATTTTCCCGTTTTCACACTCGTTTTTCACCTGTTTCACGAGGTTTTTTCTGCGCTCCTCAGTGAGCGGGGGTATGGTCAGCATGATCATTTCTCCGTTGTTTTGGGGGTTGAGACCCAAATCGGAGTTGATGATTGACTTCTCGATCTCAGGGATCAAGTTCCGTTCCCAAGGCTTAATGGCCAGGGTCCTTGCGTCCGGGGTAGTCACGGATGCCACCTGCTGCAATGGTGTCGGGGCACCATAGTAGGAGACCACTATTCCGTCCAAAAAATTAGGCATGGCTTTCCCTGCCCGTATTTTTACCAGCTCGGCAGCGGTGTGGTCCACTGCTTTTTTCATTAGCAATTCAGCTTCTTCGAGGTGTAATTGAATTTCTTCCATGGTAAGTACCGCTTATT
Source organism: Cytophagales bacterium (assembly GCA_038209145.1). GTDB lineage: Bacteria > Bacteroidota > Bacteroidia > Cytophagales > Cyclobacteriaceae > Lunatibacter. The sequence goes on from JBBQXZ010000195.1 coordinate 2,020, forward strand.
TAGAAGTTATGAGTGTTCCTACGTCTTCTCCCTTAACGAGGTTGATGAGGTTGTCTTTTTTATTCATGTCAAAGACGATGATTGGGAGGTTGTTTTCCTGGCAAAGGGTGAACGCGGTCATGTCCATGACATTGAGGTTTTTCTCGTAGACTTCTTGAAAAGAAATAGTGGCATAGCGGGTAGCGGTTTTATCTTTTTCGGGATCTGCCGTGTAGACGCCGTCAACCCTTGTACCTTTCAAAACCACTTCTGCCTCAATCTCGATAGCCCTTAAGCTGGCCGTAGAGTCTGTGGTGAAGTAAGGGTTGCCAATTCCCGCACCGAAAATGACGATTCTTCCTTTTTCAAGATGCCGGATAGCCCTTCGCCGGATGAAGGGTTCACACACACTTTCTACCTTGATACCGGACATCAGCCGGGTGAACATGCCGTTTTGTTCGAGTGCACTCTGAAGCGCCATGGCATTGATCAGTGTGGCAAGCATTCCCATGTAGTCTCCCTGAACCCGGTCAATACCTACATTGCCTGCCTGGACTCCCCTAAAAATATTACCTCCTCCGATTACCACGGCGATCTCTACTCCCTGATCACGTACGGCCTTGATTTCTTCGGCGTATTGCTGTAGTCTTTTGGAGTCAATACCATAGGATTTGTCACCCATCAGCGCCTCGCCACTAAGTTTGAGGAGGATTCTTTTGTATTTCATCAGTTTAAAATTTGTTACAGTTTAAGAAAAAACGCTTGTCTATCCCATTATCAGCCAAAGCATTATAGGGTTTTATGTAAGATGTTTTAGTCACCTTCTATTTATTCCAGGTGCTGTTTGGGATCATCAAATAAGGCTTGTCAAATAAATACAGCTCAAAGATTACTTGATTCAAATCGGACAAAGATAATTTCTTGTTTTTTACAAAACTAAACCTATTCTTTAAAATTGGATCATCACTTGATTTTTTTCAACGCCTTGCCCGGATGTGACGAGGATTTTCCGGATCGTGCCCGATTGGGAAGACTTGATGGAATTTTCCATTTTCATGGCCTCCAAGACAATCAACACGTCGCCTTTCTGGACAATATCGCCTTCTTTTATCAGAATATCCAGGATCAAACCGGGCATTGGGGCTTTTATTTCCATCACAAGATTGCCCTTGGCCTTTTTTAAACCCATTTTCTCCAGAAGTAAGTCTTGCTCATTGCTGACGATAAGTTCAGCCAATTTATCGTTCAGCTTGACCAGAAGCTTTTTTGCAGAAGGATCCCAAGAGACGATTTCCAGTGTCAGTGACTGATTGTCCACTAGCAAGTGGAAAGCATTCTGGCCGATTTTGACAGTATCCATCGAAATAACCTCCCGGTTGACTTTGGTCTGGTCCCCATTTTTTTCGACCAGGAAGACTTCATTTTTCAATTTTACTTCATACATTTCGTTTCTTTTAAGGCGGTACTACTAATTTTAAAGTATTGACCTCATCAAGATCAAAACTATCCTATCCGTGGGTTTTTATTTCAGAAACTTAACATAATAAATCTTCAGGGAAAATTATTTCTTCAAATATGCGCAATTCATTTTACCTCTACGTTCTCATCGCGGTTAATTTTTCCCTCTTTTTTTCCTGCAAAAATTCCCAAATCACTTCTCAAAATCAACCGGTTATAAAAACGCCCGCGGAGAGTGAAACAATGGAGCTGGTTATTTCCAATATGCCGGATTCGCTTACGATACTGAAAGAAGCGGCTATCGAGGGGTATCGATCCAGCCGGGAGAGGAAATTTGACCTGATCCATACTTCGCTGGATTTATCTTTTGACTATGAAAAACGCCAAGTAAAGGGTAGTGCCATTCTTCTGCTGAAGCCGTATTTTTACGACCAGGAGGTACTGGAACTGGATGCAAAGGACTTTGATATTTCGGATGTTTGGCTGGACGAATCGGGGAAAACCACCCCGCTGGGGTTTTCCTATACCCCCAAGCGGGTAACTGTATACCTGCCCCGCACATATTCCGCTTTGGACACACTTCGGATTGGTATAAAATATGTCGCCAAACCCGATGAAACAACTGAACCAGGAGGCCAAGCCATCACGGATACCAAAGGGCTATATTTTATCAACCCAACAGGGACGGAAGACAAGCCCATTCAGATATGGACACAGGGAGAGACTGAATTTAGTTCCAAGTGGTTTCCAACAATTGATAGCCCGAATGAGCGGCAGACCCACGATTTTAAATTGAGGGTTCCCGAGAGATTTATTTCCCTAAGTAATGGAAAACTTGTAGATCAGAAGACTCATGACGACGGAACCCGGACAGATCATTGGGTGATGGATATTCCCCATGCGCCGTATCTCTCGGCATTGGCCATCGGTGAGTTTGTCGAAATAAAAGATACCTGGAAGGGCCTCCCAGTCAGCTATTATGTCGAGGAGAAATATGCCGAGGGTGCCAAGACGGTGTTTCAGCACACGCCGGAAATGATCGGTTTTTTCTCTGAATTGCTGGGGATGGACTTTCCTTGGCAAAAGTACGATCAGGTGGTCGTTAGGGATTTCGTTTCCGGTGCCATGGAAAACACAACGGTTTCCATTTTTATGGAGGCGCTCAATCTGGACGAACGGGAGGCACTGGACAGTGAATGGGATTATATCATTGCCCATGAACTCTTCCACCAGTGGTTTGGTAATTTGGTGACCATCGAATCCTGGTCTAACTTACCCTTAAATGAGGCATTTGCGGATTATTCGGAGTACCTGTGGTTTGAATACAAGGAAGGAAAGGACAAAGCGGACAAACACCACCTGGATGCCATGGAACAGTACTTCTCCGAATCTCAAGAAAAGCAAGTGAACCTCATCCGGTTTCAGTTCGAGGATAAAGAGGATATGTTTGACAGCCACAGCTACGCAAAAGGTGGACGGATACTTCACATGTTACGGAAAACCGTGGGTGATGAGGCATTTTTCGCATCCTTAAAATATTATCTGAAAACAAATGCTTTCAGAAGCGTGGAAGTTCACGATCTTCGGTTGGCTTTCGAACATATTACCGGCCAGGACCTGAATTGGTTTTTCAACCAGTGGTTTCTGGACTCAGGTCATCCGGTGTTAAAAATCGACATCGATGACAGCGATAAGAACCGACAGCTGCTTACCATTAGGCAAATGCAAGATCTGACCACCACCCCCCTCTATCGATTGCCAATCAAAGTGGCTATTTATAAAGATGGGAAGCGGGAGGAAAAGACTTTTTGGTTGGACAAAAGGGTGCAGCAGTTTGCGCTGGAAAATGGGGCTGGAACCGACCTCATACTTGTTGATGAATACATGGAGCTGTTGGCTGAAAAGCAAACAGACAGAGGGATGGAGTTTTTGATAAACCAATATCAACAGGCACAGTCAGGCCTTGCGAGGTTGGAAGCGCTAGATAGCCTTACAGCAGTTTTTGCCGAGGCGAAGAACTGGACAGCGGAAATTACAAGGGCGTTGGGTGATAGTTTTCATGAGGTCAGGGGACTTGCGGTGAGTAGGATCCCTCAGGTGATGTCCCAAGATGATGTTGGATTCGAAATGGAAAAAACGTTGGTGGGGCTGGCCGAAAATGATCCCAACAATGAAGTCCGTTCATCGGCCATTACACTTTTGGGAACGTTAAACAGCAGCAAATATGCACCGCTTTTTGCGCGTATGATGGAAGAGCCTTCTTACGTGGTAGCCGGAGGGGCATTGACGGCCTTGATGGACATGGAAGGGGAAGAGGTAAAAAAGAAGGAAACCTTCGAACGTCTCAAAGGCGAAAAGAACATCCGATTGGTGGTGCCGCTTGCGGATTATCTTACCAAGGTGCAGGACAGCACCCATTCGGCATGGTTCAACGAGAAACTTTCGTTGTTGACCGGAGAATCGTTATACTATTTCATCGGCTATTATGGGGATTATTTTGCTTCCGTAAGTGGTACGGATAAGAAGGAGGCCATAGAAATGTTGATGAACCTAGCCAAGGATCATCCGGCCAATTATGTCCGCCTGACAGCATTTCAATCTATTTTTGGGTTTATTGATGAAGGGAATATTTTGGAAAGAGTCATAAAAATCAAACAAAACGAAACTGATGATTTGGTAAGGAGCTACCAGGAGTTTTTTCTGGAGCCCTACCTGGAAGGAAATTAAGCGACTGATTGTGAAAACAGTAATAGACTGTAGGATTAAATTAAAATATTTTTTTTTTGGATTGTTTTGAATGTTAGAGAAAAGGGTATAATTTTGCCATCCGTTAAGATAAGCAAGAAAATTATTTAGCGGAATTTTGCTGGGGGAATACCAAAGCGGCCAACTGGGACGGACTGTAAATCCGTTGACTTATGTCTTCACAGGTTCGAATCCTGTTTCCCCCACCGGTTAAACATTTCTGATTGAGATATTTAACCTTAGGTAGTTTATTCTAGAAATTTAGTATAAATTTGGCATTCAATTTTACCAAGCTCGTTGTGCAAAATGGGCAACGGCACATCAAAAGCGGGAGTAGCTCAGTTGGTAGAGCGGCAGCCTTCCAAGCTGCAGGTCGCGGGTTCGAGCCTCGTCTCCCGCTCTATGCTTTTAGGGGCATATTACTAATGTTACCAGCCGACGTAGCTCAGGGGTAGAGTGCTTCCTTGGTAAGGAAGAGGTCACGGGTTCAAATCCCGTCGTTGGCTCGATACATTGATTAAAACAAACGAAATTTTATCATTAACTAAACAAAGGATTTTCACGCATGGCAAAAGCAACCTTTGACCGTTCCAAACCACACGTTAACATAGGTACGATTGGTCACGTCGATCATGGAAAGACTACTTTGACTGCTGCCATTACTACGGTATTGGCAAGGAAGGGTCTTTCTGAATTAAGAGACTTCGCTTCTATCGACAACGCTCCGGAAGAAAAAGAAAGAGGAATTACCATTAATACCTCGCACGTAGAGTATTCGACAGAAAAGAGACACTACGCACACGTTGACTGTCCAGGTCACGCTGATTATGTAAAAAACATGGTTACTGGTGCTGCCCAAATGGACGGTGCAATTCTGGTAGTTGCAGCGACTGATGGTCCAATGCCCCAGACGAGAGAACACATTCTGTTAGCCCGTCAGGTAGGGGTTCCTGCCTTGGTGGTTTTCATGAACAAAGTCGATTTGGTGGATGATCCGGAACTGCTTGAGCTTGTTGAGATGGAAGTAAGAGAATTACTTTCTTTTTATGAGTTTGATGGGGACGTTATTCCAGTAATCGCAGGATCCGCACTTGGAGCCCTTAACGGGAATGAAAAGTGGGAAGCAACCGTCATGGAGTTGATGGACGCTGTAGATGAGCACATTCCGCTTCCTGAAAGAGCTATTGACAAAGATTTCTTGATGCCTGTAGAAGACGTCTTCTCCATTACTGGTCGGGGTACTGTTGCTACTGGCAGAATCGAAAGGGGTATTGTCAACTCCGGTGAGTCAGTAGACATCATCGGCATGGGTGCGGAAGGATTGAAATCAACCGTCACAGGTGTTGAGATGTTCCGTAAGATTTTGGACAGGGGTGAAGCTGGTGACAACGTAGGTTTGTTGCTGAGAGGTATCGAAAAATCCCAGATCAGAAGGGGCATGATTATCTGTAAGCCAGGTTCTGTAAAGCCGCACGCGCATTTCAAAGCTGAAGTTTACGTTCTTTCCAAAGAAGAAGGTGGACGTCATACGCCATTCTTCAACAGATATCGTCCTCAGTTCTACCTAAGAACAACAGACGTAACTGGTGAGATCACGCTTCCTGAAAATGTGGAGATGGTTATGCCGGGTGACAATGTTACCATTGAAGTGAATTTGCTGAGTACAGTTGCTCTTGAGAAGGGACTACGTTTCGCTATCCGTGAGGGTGGTAGGACAGTTGGTGCCGGACAGGTTACTGAGATATTGGACTAATCACATTCCCAAATATAGATTTACAAATGCGATTCTGGAAATTTCAGAATCGCATTTGTTTCTTATGACAATATTACCTACTTTTGCGTTCCGTAAAAGAATGGGATTCTACGGGCGTAGTTCAATGGTAGAATAGCGGTCTCCAAAACCGTTGATGGGAGTTCGAATCTCTCCGCCCGTGCAACACCGTAAAATCAAACCATGTTCTGCATGCGCTTGTCCCAGTGAAACAAACCTATTTGAAAGCGTTAATTGGGCACAGGGAGTACGCATAAAATTAAGACTGCATGAATGTTAAGAATTTTGTAGTAGAATCCATCGATGAGATGAAGAATAAGGTCACTTGGCCTAAATATGCTTCACTTCAAAACAGTGCGGTATTGGTACTTGTTGCATCGCTGATTTTCGCCTTGGTAATAGGGCTTATAGATCTTTCATTCGAAAGTCTTATGAAATGGTTTTATGATTTATTTTAATTGAATCTAAATTACATAATGGCTGATCACAAATGGTATGTGCTTAGAGTTGTTGCTGGGCAGGAGAAAAAGGCTAAAACCTATTTAGACAACGAAGTTGCCAGGCAAAAACTTGAGGAATACATTCCTGAAGTTTTGATACCCTCTGAGAAGATATACGAGATGCGCAATGGTAAGAAGCGGGTTCGGGAGAGAAATTTCTTTCCGGGGTACGTTTTGGTTCATGCGGATCTCAGCCATGGTGAGGCCAACCATGTAATTACGAGTATTCCGGGAGTTATCGGTTTTTTAGGGTCAAACAAAGGGGGGGCTTCCAAAACCCCTGAGCCATTACGTCAGTCTGAAATCAACCGGATCTTAGGTCGGGTTGAGGAGATTGATGAGTTTGCGGAAAAACTGCATACACCATTTATAATTGGAGAGACCGTTAAAGTAATGGACGGTCCTTTCAGTGGTTTCTCAGGAATGATAGAGGAGGTATTTGAAGACAAGAAAAAGCTTAATGTTATGGTTAAGATTTTCGGTCGAAATACTCCGGTAGAATTAAACTTTATACAAGTAGAAAAACAAGACTAGGAAATGGCTAAGGAAATCACTGGTTATGTGAAATTACAGGTGAAAGGTGGCCAGGCTAATCCTTCTCCTCCGGTAGGACCTGCCCTTGGTTCCAAGGGTTTGAACATCATGGAGTTCTGTAAGCAGTACAATGCTAGGACTCA
>JBBQXZ010000196.1:0-9059 GCA_038209145.1 Cytophagales bacterium
CCCGGCTGACAGAAGAATTGATAAGGCTGATTATCTTAAGTCCATTGCTGAACTGACGAAAAAATTTACAACCGCCAATACGGCTGAAAATGATAAATACCTTTTATCTCCTGATGAGGAAAATATCATCGGAGAAATCAACCGGATATCCAAAGCTTCCATTTCGCCTCTTCAAAGATTGGAAAGAAGTATGCATAGCCTGGTGGTTTATGGGGTCATGCCCATCTTTGCCCTTGCCAATGCAGGCGTGGTGATCAAAAGTAATTGGCTTGAAATGATCAGCAGCCCCGTTGCATTGGGTGTGGGTGCAGGATTGGTTTTCGGTAAATTAATAGGAATTTTTGGATTGGCCATGCTGGGATTCAAATTGGGCTGGTATAAGATGCCCAAAAGCATTAACACAACCATGTTTCTGGGGATTTCTTTTCTGGCAGCTATAGGTTTTACCATGTCGCTGTTCATCAATTCTTTGGCATTCATCGATCAAACCTATATTGAGCAGGCCAAAATGGGCATCTTGATGGCATCATTGTTCTCGGGGATTACGGGATTTATTATTTTGAAAAAGGCAGTAGGAAAGTTAGAATAATCAGAACCACTGAGTTTGGGCGTTGCAGTGATAGTTTCGATAATCTGGGATCTTTCGGCAGCACTGCATGATGTTTTATAACTGAGCTGTTAGCTAAAAATGAGGACGAATCGAATAAAAGAATGTAAAATACGACCTTGTTGGGAATTATAGAATTTAACGTTCGATTATCTTCACTTATAACTATATTTTATTTACTTATACCTAAATTGTAATTTTCTAGTTAGCTTGTAGCCGTTTGTAACTGGGGAAATTTTGTCCCTGTCATTTTGCGTTCCAATGAATTTACGGCTTATACCTTTTACCATGAAAGCTTCAATTATTCTTTTTTCGATGCTATTTTTGTCTTCGAATTTTAACTTCCTATCCGGGCAAAGTCTCCCTTCGGTAAATTCTATCATCCATCAAGTCACTGTATTCTCAAGCGGAGCACAGATTTCAAGAAGGGCAGAGACCACGCTGTCTGCTGGGAAGTCTGAATTGGTCTTTTCCGGTATTTCCCCTTCTATTGACAAACAGAGCATTCAGATTAAGGGCGAAGGTAATTTCACCATTTTATCTGTAGTTCATCAAACTAATTACCTGAGGGAACAGGAGAGAAGAATGGAAATTGAAACGTTGGAAAATCAAAAATCCCAACTGGTCCAAAAGCAGGAACTAAATAGAAAAATGTTGGCTGTCTTCAAAAATGAAGAATCCATGCTTGCCAGAAACCAGCTTATTCAGGGTGGAGATCAGGGAGTGAAAACTATTGAACTGAAGGAAGCAGTGGATTTTCACAGAGCTAGGCTCACCGAAGTGTTCGTAAAACAGTTGGAGCTGGAGCGGCTGATTGATAAATCGGACAGTGCGGTATTTCGACTGAACAGGCAATTGCAGGCACTTAATCAACCCTCCTCTGATAGAGCTACCAGTGAAATCTTGGTAACTGTACAGTCAGAAAATAGAACTGCCGCCTCTTTTTCGATAACCTATTTTGTCCGTAATGCAGGCTGGTTTGCTACCTATGACTTGAGAGTAGCTGATATTAAAAGCCCGATTGACTTGGCTTTTAAGGCCAACGTATTTCAAAGCAGTGGGGAAGATTGGAAACAAGTTAAGTTAATCGTTTCCAACGGCAATCCAACAGAAAGCGGCAGGGCACCTGTGATAAATCCCTGGTACTTGCGATTTGGCTATCCGCAATCTGGGATAGAGAAAATTTTACAGGGTCGGGTTTCAGGCTTGGCGGTCAGGAGTGGAAGTGCAGTATCTGGGAAAGTAGTGGAGCAGGCTACTGGGCTACCTCTGCCAGGAGCTACTGTTTTGATATCAGGAACATCCATAGGTACCGTGACTGATATGGAAGGAAATTTTACACTGAATGTTCCTCAAACTGCAAGTTCTATTCAAATTTCATTTATTGGCTACAGCATGCAGGAAGTGCCCCTAACTGATGGCCCGATTACAATCGCCATGGAAGAAGATGTATCCATGCTTTCGGAAATCGTAGTTATGGGATATGATGCCGATGGTGCAGCTCCCAGAAGAGAAAAGGCAGCAATTCCAGAAACGATCACCAGCTATCAACCTACCAGTTTTTCTTTTGAAATAAAAACCCCCTACACTATCTTGAATGATGGCAAGGTACATACCGTGGATCTAGCTACCCATAATGTACCGACAACTTACGAATATTATGCTGTACCCAAGATAGAAAAATCCGCCTATCTCACGGCTAAGATCACGAGCTGGCAAGACCTTAATTTGCTTGACGGGGAAGTCAATCTGTTTTTTGAAGGCACATTTCTGGGCAAATCCATCCTTGAATTGGAAAAAGCCACTGACACGTTGAAAATCTCCCTTGGAAAAGACCGCGGAATCGTTGTGGAAAGAAAGCGCCTGACCGACTATAGATCTAAAACCTTCCTTGGCAATACCACCAACGAGAGCCGAACGTATGAGATTACTGTCAGAAACAATAAGTCAACACCCATTAACATCCTCTTTCAAGATCAATTTCCCATTAGTACGAACAAGGATATAGCGGTAGATGAAGTTTCGGCAGGTGGAGCTACCGTGGACAAAGACACAAAAATCCTAAGCTGGAAAGTAGAAATTCCGGAGCGAAATGAAACGAAGCGGCAGTTTGGTTATGAAATTAAATATCCCCGCGGTCAAGTGGTCGTGCTGGACTAAGACTGGCATCTTTTTTAATGCAAACATAAAAATTTACGAGAGGCTAATCGGAGATTGGGATTTTTTTTGATTTTACAGTACCATGATTTTATCAGTAACCTGAGTTCGATTGTTTTTTATACCTTAATTTGCAACCACAACAACCTATCAGCAAGTTGTCTAAATTCCACCCGAGAACCTGTCTTTCGTAAAAACAACCTTCCTCAAAAACTCCAGCGGAGTGGCCGATTTGATAGCCCTGGGTTTCAACCCAGGGTCAAAATAGCCCAAATCTCCCCGTTTTGGCCGCATGCCCCCCAATACGGCCAACCCATTTCCGCCAAAACCCCAAGACGGTTGATCTGACATCCTAGATTTGAAACAGAATCGATATCGGAAATAATTTAACTGGATGATTGTATTGCTAGTTTGACGAATAATCGAATTCAGGTTAGGAATCCAATTACAGAATCACCGACCTCCCAACTGCCCCACCCAGTCCCTACTCTTGTAAGGGAGGGCGATTGATGCCGTCATGCGAGATGCTTATTCTTTCGAACAGGATTGGATTGTTACACCTCAAAAAACCCAAGGGAGGTGACTGATTTAATAGCCCGTGGTTTCAACCACGGGTTAAAATCTAAACGCAGTTTCCCTGTTTTGGCTGCCACAATCTCAATATTAGCCAGTCCTTTCCGCCAAAACCCAGTCCAGGTTGGTAGGAACCTGAGTTCTCTTGTTTTTTACACCTTAATTTGCAACCACAACACCCTATCAACAAGTTGTCTGAATTCCACCCGAGAACCAGTCTTTCGTAAAACAACCTTCCTCAAAAACTCCAGCGGAGTGGCCGATTTGATACCCCGGGGTTTCAACCCAGGGTAAAAATAACCCAAATCTCCCCGTTTTGGCCGCATGCCCCCCAATACGGCCAACCCATTCCCGCCAAAACCCCAGGACGGTTGATCTGACATCCTAGATTTGAAACCAGAATCAATATCGGAAATAATTTAACTGGATGAATGTAGTGCTATTTTGACGAATAATCGAACTCGGGTCAGTAAGCTATCAATGTCTTGAGATTTTTTGAAGGACAGTAAAGGTGGTCTTCGTGTAAGACATGAATCACTGTACAAAGCCTTGCCCGAAATTTTATTCGCCAATTACTTGGTGAATTCAAATACTTTGGCCTAAGTTTGTACCATCGATCATTAGGGGTGCCCCAATATTACGGGCTGAGATCATACCCATTGAACCTGATCCGGGTAGTGCCGGCGAAGGGAAATGAGAATAAGCTACCACCATAGCTTTTTGGGTGAACAGGAAAGGGAGAGATACCCCTTATCTCTTCCATGTTTAACCGTAAGTACATTTTATCATCATGAAAAAGTTTTTAACAACGTTAGTCTTTGGACTAGCAGGATGCTTCGCCATGGCACAACATCAAGTAAACGGCCGCATTTACGATGCCGGATCCAATGAACCCTTATCCGGAGCGAATATCCTGATAGAGGGCCAAAACAAAGGAACCGTATCCGACCGCACCGGTTCTTTTACCCTATCAGATTTGGAAGAAGGAATTTTCCAACTGCGGATTTCCTACGTGGGCTTTCTAACCCAACGGGTGATGCTTTCAGTTCCTTCGTCTGGGCAATTGGATATTTTGCTGGAGCAAAGTACGGTTTCAGCGGAAGAATTTATAGTCAGTGCCACCAGGGCCTCATCGACCACGCCGACTACCTTCAAAATCATCTCCAAAGAGGAACTCAACAAAAACAACCTGGGGCAGGATATTCCCTTCTTGCTCAACTTTACGCCGTCCGTGGTAAGTCATTCGGACGCCGGGTCAGGGGTGGGCTATACCGGCCTTCGGATACGGGGCTCAGACCAGACACGCATCAACGTCACCGTAAACGGCATCCCGTTGAACGACTCCGAATCCCACGGAGTCTTTTGGGTAAACATGCCTGACTTCGCATCCTCGGTGGAGAATATTCAAGTTCAGCGGGGAGTGGGCACCTCAACGAATGGAGCAGCTACCTTCGGAGCCAGTATGAACATTCAGACAGATACCAAACGGGAAGAAGCCTATGCTGAGACAGACCATTCCGTGGGTTCTTTTAACACCACACGACATACCGTGAGGGCGGGAACAGGACTACTTGACGGTAAATGGGCAGTCGATGCCCGTCTGTCTAAGATCGCTTCCGACGGTTATGTGGACCGCGCATTTTCTGACCTGCGGTCTTTTTTCGTGTCAGGAGGATATTACGGAGACAACCACGTTTTCAAGGTGAATATTTTCTCCGGTGCGGAGCAAACGTATCAGGCCTGGAACGGTGTACCGGAAAACCTCCTGGAAACCGACCGTACCTTCAACAGCTACACCTACGACAACGAAACGGATAACTACCAACAAGACCATTACCAGTTTATCTATGCGGGAAATATCGGCAGCAATTGGAAGGCAAATGCCGCATTGCACTATACCTACGGCAGGGGCTATTATGAGCAGTTTCGCCCCAATGACCGTCTTCTTGAAAATTACGGCATAACGCCTATCCAAATCGGGAATGAACTCATAGGCCGTACCGATATTATTCGTAGGAGGTGGTTGGACAATGATTTTTTTGGGGGCGTTTTTTCCCTGAACTATGTGTCGGATGACGGCCGTACGGACTTGCTGTTCGGTGGAGGAGCCAACCGTTATGATGGGGATCATTTTGGAGAGATTATCTGGATGGGTGTGGCCGGCAATACAGCCATCCGGGACAGGTATTACGACAATCTGGCCATCAAAGATGACCGAAACCTGTACCTCAAAGCTACCCATGAGGTGCGTGAGAACCTTTATTTGTTTGGAGACTTGCAGTATCGCATGATCGACTACCGGTTTGAAGGAACGAACAACGACCTAAGAAATATTTCGGGAAACCAGTCTTTTGGCTTTTTCAATCCGAAAGTAGGCTTTTCATATGAATCATCCCCCGGAAAGACCTGGTACGCCTCATACGCTGTGGCAAACCGGGAGCCTGTTCGCGGTGATTTCACCGATTCCCCACTTACAGAAATTCCCAGACCGGAAAACCTTCAAAATATCGAAGCAGGGATCCGTGTTAAAAAAGGTGATTTCCAATATACCGTTAACGGCTTCTACATGGGTTACAGGGATCAACTGGTCCTCACCGGGCAGCTCAATGACGTAGGTGCGTATATCCGGGAAAACGTAGCCCGAAGTTACCGGGCAGGCGTGGAGTTGGATGGAGCTTACCGGGTCAATGGGCAGTGGACCTTGGGAGGTAATATTACCTTCAGCCGCAATAAAATCAATGAATTCACCGCCTATGATGATATCTATGATGAAAATTGGGAATTTACCGGACAGGAAGCAACTCCATTTTCCAATACCGATATTGCCTTCTCTCCCGACGTGGTGGCATCCGCGGTGATTGATTATAGCCCGGTAAAGAATGTGGGGATCAGTTTGATGAATAAATATGTCGGTGACCAGTATTTGGACAACACCCAGAACGACAACCGCAAGCTGAATGATTTTTGGACTACAGATGTAAAACTGTCCTATAGTGTTTTCCCTGGATTTGTCAAACAGATGGATTTCAGTGTCATCGTCTACAATGCTTTTAACCGCCTGTATGAACCCAACGGTTATACATTTAGTTACTTCGTTCCTGCTGAGCAGGCCGGTGGAAGGGAGCTGGTGACGGAAAACTTCTACTACCCCATGGCCGGAACGAATGTCATGGCCGGGGTGAGCATTAAATTCTGATAGATTCGGTAGCATGAAACTTTTCCAAAGTTTTAAGCTTTGGAAAAGTTTATGTGGGTAGTGCGTTGGATTTTACGAGGTTATAAACGCTTCAAAGTTGGATTTGCTGATCACAGCAGTCTGATGCTCGGGGTAAGCTTTTAGAAAAGAGGCAGGGAACCTTACCTTTTGGTCTTTCCATTTGAATTCAAAGGCATGAAGGATTCCATCAGCTTCTTCGATATAGTCTATTTCAGCCTTATCATGAGTACGCCAAAAATATGCGTTAACAAATCTGCGGCCATAGTGATTGGATTTGAGTCTTTCTGAGATTAGGTAATTTTCCCAAAGGGCACCTTTATCCAGTCTCATTTCAGGAATGGTAAAATTGCTAATCAGCACATTTCTGATGCCATTATCGAAGAAGTAATATTTTTTACCTTTTTTGATTTCGTTTCGCAGATTTCTATTTAAAGCAGGTAGCTTGAAAATCACAAATGCTTTTTCCAGCAAGTCAAGATACTTTTCTACGGTCGCTGTGTCGATATTTCCGACTGTTTGGGCGAGTTCATGATAGTTTACTTCACTACCCACCTGAAAGGCCAACGCTTTGAGTAATTTGTCAATGTGGCTTGGCTTGCGGATGTTGTCAATTTGCAGTACGTCTTTATAGAGATAGCTCTGGGTTATTTCCACCAATATTTCCTTTTCATTTCCTGGATTATTCACCACGTCGGGATACGATCCATAAATCAGCCTTGTATCCAAAAGCCTTTTTGCTTCCAACAGCGAGGTGCTTTCAGCCAATTCCTTAAAACTAAATGGAAACAATTGATAGGTTTTCTTTCTTCCTGTGAGTGGTTCGGCTGTCTGATTTTGAAGATCAAAGGCGGAAGATCCTGTAGCGATCACCTGAACATCAACTTTTTTATCGTAGAGCAATTTTAACTTCTTTCCTATATCTGGGATTTGTTGGGCTTCGTCGATGATTACCAACTTCTTGTTGAAGCCGATTAATTGAAGCAACTGACTACTTGTTTTGGCATTGGTAAATGCCTCAAGGATATCTGCTTCGTCCGCATTGAGCCAAGCCGACGGCTGATCGACCATTTTTATCAATTCTTCCAATAGGGTGGTTTTGCCGACTTGACGCGCACCAAGCAGCAGGATTACTTTTCCCTTGAAACAATTTTGGATAATTTGTTTCAGTAACTCCCTTTTGACCATATATTTCTAAAATTGAGCCTCAAATATAATCTAAAAAACGGTAATCTAAATATTAGGCCTAAATTTTCGATTACAATCTAAATATTCGGCCTAATTTTTCGATTACAATCTAAATATTAGGCCTAAAAGCTTTCTGATGGCTAAATTTTTTAATATCTGATTTCCTTGGGGTCTCAAAATCCCGATGGTTTCAAGTTTATCAGCAGCCAATTTTTCCACGAGTTTTGCATCAAATCCATGATTCCCTTCTACGACCCCTTTCTTCAAAAGCGTCATCTCAGTGAAGGATTGTAACCCCAAACGCTTTTAGATTAAACTAGGATTACTTACATTTGCTTTTTAATTACATAAAAAATGGCTATTATTATATGAATCAAGTGAAGGAATTTTTCATCGGACTTTTTTCGGTCGATGATTGGCCAGCACGTTGGGAGTGTGGCAATTGGTCGTCATTTCATGGGTGGCTCTATATCACCAGTGATATAGCCATCTGGCTAGCCTATTTTGTGATCCCAGCCATTATTATTTTTTTCATCCAAAAACGCCACAATCTCCCCTTCATACCAGTTTTCTGGCTTTTCGGTGCGTTTATAATCCTTTGTGGGAGTACCCACCTGATCGATGCAATTATGTTTTGGTGGCCGGGATACAGACTAAGTGCGCTTTTGAGAATGTTGACTGCTCTTGTGAGTTTGGCTACTGCCTTTGTGCTTATTCGGGATTTACCAAAGTTGGTGGAAGAACGACCCAAGGAACAACTGAAAACATATCAGTTGGAAAAGCAGCTAAAAAAGTATGAAGCGGAGATCTTTGAACTAAGGGCCCTGTTGAATAGCAAATCCGAATAATGCTTTCCAACCGTAGATCCATGATGTTGATACAAAATGCCGCTTTAATTTTCATGGCGACATTGATTGCCGGCGTGGTTTTTCTGGTGGATTTGAATACGGATAGCAAAGTGGCAGTGGCCAGCATGTATGCCATTGTCATTTTATACAGTTGGCTCATACCTGGAAAATATGCCAGCATGTATACAGCCGCAGTTTGCACTTTGCTGACTATCACGGCTGTCATACTAACGGGGGAAATGGATGTCAATACAAGTGATCTAGCTAATGTGAATATGGCCATTTCTTTAGTTGTAATTTGGACGTGCGTTATCCTCGTATTTATCGCAAAGAGCAGTTTTTCAAGTCTTGAGGGTATCAACAATCAATTATCGGATAGTTCCGCTGAGTTGCTGGAAAAGGTAAAGGAATTGGATGTAAAACAAGAAGAATTATCCGAGAATAAAATACAGCTCGAAAATATGAATACAGA
>JBBQXZ010000197.1:0-9003 GCA_038209145.1 Cytophagales bacterium
GGAGGAGGAGTTTTACAAATACTTCACTTCCTTTGAGGCTATCAAGTCTGCCGTTTGGGAGATGATTTTTGAGAAAACTGTTGCCGAACTGGAGGGGCAGGAGATATATCCCTCCTATACGACCAGAGAAAAATTGCTGGGTTTTTTCTTTACTTGGATCGAGCATTTGAAAAAAAATCGGTCTTACCTGTTGAGCCTGTATGGCGGGAAACCCGATTTAAGGCATCCGTTGCCGCAAGTAATCAAATCCTTCAAGGCGAAATTTAAAGATTTTGTAAATGAAATCATTTTGGAAGGGAAAGAAACGGAGGAAATAGCAAATCGTCCTTATCTCAGTGACCGCTATGACGAAGCTATTTGGCTACAAGCAGTGGTTGTTTTCCAATTCTGGATCAAAGACACTTCTCCTAGTTTTGAGAAAACAGATGCGGCCATAGAAAAGTCGGTGAATTTGGCCTTTGACCTGATGGGGAAAAGTGCTGTCGACAGCTTTGTGGATTTTGCGAAATTTTTATACCAATCTAAATAGTCCATGGCAATTAACATCAAAGAACAAACCAGCATTCCGGTTTCCAAAGTACAGCGTGCAGCCAAGTTTATCCAAACAGGAGCCAGGGTAGGAGGCAACTACATGAAGCATTATGCCCAAAAGGTAGTCAACCCTTCCATGACCAAGGATCAGCTGCACCTTGACAATGCCACGGATATTTATGATTCGCTGAGCGAGCTCAAAGGCAGTGCGCTGAAAGTTGCCCAGATGATGGCGATGGACAAAAATATGCTTCCCAGGGCCTATCAGGATAAATTTACCATGGCCCAATACAGTGCTCCCCCGCTTTCCTATCCTTTGGTTGTAAAGACGTTTAAACAGTATTTTGGTGAATCTCCGGAAGGCATGTTTGACACGTTTACCCCATCGGCTGTTAACGCAGCTTCCATCGGGCAGGTGCATCAGGCAACAAAAGGAGGAAAAACATATGCCGTCAAAATCCAGTATCCGGGGGTTGCATCCAGTGTGAGTTCGGATTTGAAACTGGTGAGGCCATTTGCCCTTCGTTTGTTGAACATGAACGAGCGGGAACTAGACCACTATATGGATGAGGTAGAGGAAAAACTGCTGGAGGAGACCAATTATGAATTGGAGATTAATCGGGGAACTGAAATCGCAGCGGCCTGTAGCCATATTGAAAATTTGACCTTTCCTATCTACTACAAAGACTTGAGTAGCCCACGAATTATAACCATGGACTGGATGCAAGGGCTACATATCCGGGAATGGTTGCTCACCAATCCTTCTCAAGAACTGAAAAATAAAATTGGTCAGGCCATGTGGGACTTTTACCACTATCAGGTACATGAACTCCTACAGGTGCATGCAGATCCCCATCCGGGTAATTTTATAATTCAGGAGGATGAAAAGCTTGCGGTGATTGATTTCGGGTGTGTCAAAGTAATTCCGGAGGATTTCTACCGGGGATATTTTGCCTTGATCAAAAAAGACCTGTTGATCAAACAGGAAGAACTGGACCAGATTTTCTTCGATTTAGAATTCATTAGTCAGAAAGACACCCCTGCCGAACAGGAATATTTCAAGGCTATTTTCAGAGAAATGATTTCCCTTCTTGGGGGTCCGTTTCATGCCGAGGAGTTTGATTTTGCGGACGACAGTTATTTTCAGCAGATCTTCAAGCTGGGTGACCGCATTTCCAATGACAAAATGTTCCGCAAATCGAAACAAGCCCGTGGATCTCGGCATGGATTATACATTAACCGTACCTATTTTGGCCTGTACAACCTGCTAAATCAATTGGAGGCAAAGATCAGCACAACCAAGCCGGATTGGTTAAAGTAAAAAGTTTAAGTTAGGTTAACTCAAATCCTGCATTGGGGTTCGTCACGGCCTGTTTCGATCAATTCGGCAAAAGTTGAAAACATAAGAAAATCAGTAACTTTGGAGAGTTCAACGTAGGACGCTTTACGTTGAACTCGAAAAGTGAATTTTTGAGAAATTATGTTGAGGTTAAAATTAAAATTGCCTTTCCATTTAAAAATCAACCTTATAATAGAATATGGGTAAAAATCCCAATTGGTAATTTAGGATGATGGATTTATCCGGGTCGGGATTGTCGATTTCATTGGGTGCCCATGTCAGATTCAGGATATTTTTGGTATTGAGCACATTTATCAGGTCTAGAGCAATTTCATGGCTGAGATTTTTGGTGTTGATTCTGTAATTGATCCGAAGGTCTGCTCTGAAGTAGGGGTCAAACTGAAGGGAATTTCTGGCGGCATCCTCAAAAATTACTTCTTGTGCCTCTTGGGTTCGTTCCACATCCACAGGCCCATATCTCCTTCCGCCCGCAGTGGTAAGATTGGTACCAACCCCTATCAGACCTCTTCTCGTCTTGAATTCTTTTGTGCCCAACAAGTTGAAAGCATAATTACCATTGAATTCCGTGTCCCGCCAAACTCCATCGCTGCCTTTATATTTCGCTTCAAATAAAGACCCGGTGAACAAAAACATGTATCCTTTGCTATAGTATTTTTCCAATGTCAATTCCACTCCATAGTTTTCCCCTAAGCCATCGTTGACTAAACCAACCTCTGGGAAAAGGCGATTGAAACTAGCTCCTGTATTCAACAAAGAAAAGGATGAAGGTCTATTTTCCACCGGTACGTTACTGAGGCTTTGGTAATAGGTTTCAAACTTCATCCGCACCTGTGTTCCCAAGATCCGGTCATATCCAAACACCAAGTGTTTGGACCTGGTAAAATCCACCTCCCTGTTGTGCTGCCTGAAACCGGACCCAGGTCTACCCTCATCAGTAAATTGATAAAAGTACGTATAGGGAGATTGGATTTGGCTGTGCATTCCCAATCCAACATTGATCCCTTGATTATCGGGCAATCTCCAAGTCAGACCTGCCCGGGGTTCAATGGCAGACCAGCTATTGGTCAAAGAAAAATATTGGCTGTGCAACCCGACAACAAATGATATATCTTCATTGGCTTTGTGTTTCCATTGTATATAGGGTTGTGACAAAACGGCCGCATCACCTTCAGTGGTCCAGCGGAATTCCCAAGGGGTAGTTTCAAATTGTAGGTTTCCCCCAGATTGATTGGAAAGGATATTGACCTGCCTTGCTGAATCCAGGAAATTAAACTGGAAAATATCGTTTTGAAACCCATAGTTAAGGGTGTTTTTGTTGTCCACTTTTTTGAAAAAGTTCAAAACCTGAGAATACTTATTGGTGGTAAAATCGTAGCCAAGGATTGGGGGCATGGTCTGGATATTAAGAAACCCATCCGGTTTGACCTTTCCCACAATAAAGTAATGGTCAGCAGAGACATTTTCTTGCGAAGCGGCCAAAGTTGCTTTCATAAAGGTATTATTCTTTAAAACCTTTTCATAGGAGACCCCAAGGACCCCCATTCTCGATCCAAAATATTGGTCCCTGTCCTTTTCTCCATAAAGGTTCCTGTCGGCAATATTTTCCTCTGATACTTTGATGGCAATGTCACTTTTTCCTCCCACGGCAAAAACAGAAAAGTTACCATTATTTTTCATTGGGAAGTTAAACTTAAAAGCAAAATCCTGATATTTGGGAATGGCTGTAGTACCTACATCAATCCCTAATGCAGTGAAAAGCTGAAGGCTTGAATAACGGTAACCTATTAGGTATGATGATCTTTTTTCTTTATTGATCGGGCCTTCCAAAAAAAGTTCTGCGCCCATAAAACCCAACTGAAAGCTTTTTTCATGGCTTTCATTGTTTCCTTTTCTGAATTTCAAATCAAAGACTCCTGAAACGGTATTTCCAAACTCCGCCGGAAATGCCCCGGTATAGAAATCGGAGTTTGCCAGTATTTTGTTGTTGATGATATTTACAGGACCTCCTGCTGTTCCTGATGCACCAAAATGGTTGGGATTGGGAATATTGATACCATCCAATTGCCACAAAACGGACCCTGGCGAATTGCCCCTGATTACAATATCGTTTCTGGAATCATCTGCCCCCTGCACTCCTGCAAAATTGGAAGCCATCCTGGCCGGGTCTCCCCTGCTTCCGGCATAGCGGTCTGTTTCCTCCACCGTAAATGCCCTGGCACTTACAATAGCCATCTCATTTTGGGCCTCCCCTGAACGGGTAGCTCTGACAATCACGTCAGATAAGGAAATAGCCATTTCCTCCATACTTACCTCAAGAACAAGCTCCTTTTGGGAGGTAAGGATCAGATTACTGAGCACCACCTCTTTATATCCCATAAAACTGAATTTGAGATTGTGGCGTCCCAATGGTACTTCAGTCAACCTGAATTCGCCATCAGTATCCGAAATGGTACCTACCAACTTATATAACCCTTCATCTGCTAGCAAGACAGTTACCCCAATCAAAGGGTATTTGGCATCCGTATCGATCACCTTACCCCTAATGGTCTGGGTAATGGTTTGTGCAGTTAGCATGTGCAGCCACATGCTTGTCAAGAAAGTGAGAAACAAGACCTTATTTTCCATTGGTTTTGGGGAGATTGGTACAAGCTAATGTTCAGGAGCCATAATAACTAGCAGAGTTTTGATTTTCCACTCATTTTGAACATTTCAGATTAAGGTCTTACCTGAATTAAAGAAACCAAATCCGGGCAAATAAATGGAAGGAACAATCTGGATGTTAATAAGGCGAATGATCGGAAGGGTTAATTAAAATTTATGCATGAATTTAGATTATTATCTTTGAAAAAACTAAATCTGTAAAATATTTTTTTGCATATCATGCTAATACAATATTTTTGTTTAGTAATAAATAATAAGTGGAGGAACTTATTCAGGCCTCCTTTTAGGCTTCATTACCCAATTCACGGGTATTTGGCACACCGGAAAAAGCTGTTCAGCCAGTTCTTTGCCGGTGATAATCCCACCTTTGTGGTGGTTTCCGGCATTAAAAACTTGATAACCCAGGTCATCTTTTTTCAAACATAAATCTATAATCTGTCCCAGATCACGAACATCAATATAGCAGAACGCATTTCTGCAACGCACTTCAGGGTTTTTGATATAATACGGAAACAGTTCATCGTATTCGTGAGGCTCAAATTGCAGTGGTTTTGAAAATTCTTCATTCAGATCTTCTCCTGAAAGGATATTACTAATTTGTCGGAAGCACAAAATATGAATATTTTTACAGCTCATAATTCTAGCAAAAAGCTCCACAATGAATGATATTAGTTGTTGTTCATCCGATTTATTCATTATCCTTTAATTTGGAAAGTTGGATAATTACTATCAAAAAAAGATGAAAAATACCCAATCATTTATTCCATAAATGGAATAAAATAGTCCGGCCATTATATCTTTTTCATAAACATCAGAAACATTATTATGTAGGTTCCAATCTATCCAAACATATCCATAGATGAATTTTTCTATGACAAAAATTCCAACAAGTCATTTTACTTTATGATAATTATTTGCGACTGACATTAGAGCCACCAGCACAGCCGGTATCAACGCAATTAAAGGCCCAAAGTTGGGGATAAAGCTAATTAATCCGGCCAAAAGGGCTAACGCAAGCCAAAGCGGCATTCCAATAATAGCTAAACCAATGGCTGTTAAAGCAAAGACAACAAACATGGAAAACAATTTTCCTTTGAGCCAATTACGTAATTGCTTACCTAATTCATCTATTACCTGTTCTGCCTTTTTTTGTCCATCTATGGGTATGAGTTCTACCATACCATTGGTGTAGGTCTGGGGCGAAATAGTTAAGAAAATTCCAATAAATAAAATTACATATATATCACCGAACACCCCGAATGTTGATTGAAAAAATTGTCCCGCAAACGCTTGTGCCCGATCCATTGAATTTTTTGAGGATAGCTTATCAACAATTTTTTCGCCTATTGGATTATCATTCAAATTCGCCTCTACATTATCAATTGTTTGAGGTAATGTTTCTATAAGTTCAGCTATTTGTTCTTGTACCTTTGCTCCAATCAACCAGAATATTCCTGCGACTATTATCAAAGTTCCTATAATGGAAAAAGCTACGCATAAGCCTTCTTTCCATTTTGTTTTTCGTTGAATAAAATTGCTCAACCCTCTAAAAAATACAGCTATGAGTGTTCCCGCCAATACCAAATAAAAAACGCTAAATGTTGCTTCAAAAATTAATAAGACTATTACTGTATAAGCAACTATTCCGACTGTTATCCATATTTTTTTTAGAAAAGAGGGATTGGTTGGATTTTTGTGAGGTTCAGTTGGTTGCGGCATGATTAAGTAAATTTATCTGTTGGTACATCTGCTTGCTTAAAATCTTTACGCCTTTTCAGGCATCTTATTAAAATTCAATGACTTAAGGTTCTTTGCTCACTGTAAAGGTTTCAATTGGTTTATTTTTCCCGATCGATCTTAAAGTTTTTCCTATAATTTCCTTCAACGTCCTTTTTTTAAGTTAATTGCGGATTTCGAAGCCGTGTCCAGTTTATGTGGCCGAAACGTAATATATAAATTTTACTTCAAATTATTACATCTCCAGCAGGTTTCATAAAAATTATGGTGTTCATCCGGTATGAGCATTTTGAATAGAAGATACCATAATTTCCCAAAAAGTTAAGTCGAAGTTCCCAAGAATTTCGGCAGCTTGTTCCCAGCAGCAAAGCGGATTGAGAGGCAGGGGTGCAAGGTGGTTATCAAAAAAAAAGAATGGGCAGTATCTCAAATGCGCTGCATTCGTGAAAACCTCTTAAAAATAAACACCTCAGTGAATCAAGTCGGATTCCGCGGGCTAAGATCACTTTGTAGCGTCCTAGAAGAAAAGGATATGAATCAATGCTTACCTACTACTTCAATACGCAACCTACAATCCCGTGAACTGGTGGCGAGCGTCAGAAATATTCTTGTGGCTCAAACATGGGAGTAATAATAATAACAAAATGATGTTTTTCACAAATGGTCTATCGGCAGTTCTTCAATCATTGGTGGTAACGTCTCGGGTATGGCAATTGCGGCAGGGAATAAGCACTTGCTATTCCGTTTAGTGCGCTGTCAAAGCTAATTTAATTTGGTAGTTATATTTCTTATTTTCATCTGCCAAATCAAAAACTTTGGTGGACATCTCAAATGCGCCCACGTCTTTAAATTTAGTGCTTGCCTCCCTATTTGTAAGCACCATTGACCAAGCACATCATTGGGATCTGGTAATGAAGATACCATAATATTCCAGAGGGTA
Organism: Cytophagales bacterium; assembly: GCA_038209145.1. GTDB lineage: Bacteria > Bacteroidota > Bacteroidia > Cytophagales > Cyclobacteriaceae > Lunatibacter. The sequence continues at coordinate 7,230 of JBBQXZ010000197.1, forward strand.
ATGTCGAAGTGACGAAGAATTTCGGCAGCCTCGGAGGGGGTCTGACGGCATCTCTTACTGGCTAGTTATCAAAACCTGCTAGTAAGCCGCATAGCCTGTCCTGTTTTTATAAGGCTGGATTAGCATAGATCCCAGCCTTAGGAAAATTTCCGGTGGTCCCCGTCGGGATTAGTTAGAGCCTGTCCCGAAGCGAGGTGGATCGGGAAGCCAGACCGAGAGGTGGGGACCTGAAGCCTCAAGGTACACTATAAGCCAGACTTTCAACCCTTATTCCAACCCCGAACTTGATTCGGGAGACTGAACGTATTGCGAAGTGAAAATTCGATAAGGAGTGCCGATGTTTATCGGCATAACCTTATCTAAATAGTAGCGGAAAGGGATTGTTGTTGGAAAGAGTGACCGTCCCTCCCACGCTTTACGAGCAGCCATGGAGGCGGGGAGGTTCAGCCAGCCCCGAGCTGGACTCGGGAATACATCCCGAGTATCGGGATAAGGTGGTCCCGAAATTCTCCGGGATAAATTGTGAGATTTTTATCCAGAGCTATTTAGATCAGTACGAGCTGCTCATTACCTGCCGTATTAACTTTTTTCAACAAATTCTTCTTTATCCGCTGGTTGATATTGTCGAAGGAAGTCCGGACAAAAATCATAGTTATTAGGCCAATAAATACCTCGTCCATGCTCATAAAGCTCAACCTTTTGGAAATATACTGGATCTGACAGCGGTTTGCTTAATTTATCTTCCCCGATAAATGGGTCGAAATCGATGTTTTTCTCAGTATTATCACTGAAGTTGAAATGAATGGTCTTATTATCCAGCACTTTAAATTTTGTTATGTTTATCATAGCTATAAAATTTTAATCTAAAGGTTCAATTTTATCCAAAGTCTCAAGTCTTCTAGCTTTTTGCCAATTATCAAATAACTCACCCCGATGTTCTATTGCCCATTCAATCGCTAACGACTTGGCTCTCTTTGGCAAACTGCCTTCCAATATTTCTAACGTTTCAATGTCAATCAAGGCTTCATTTTCTTGGTATAAAACATGGAAATGAGGTGGATTATGGTCGTTATAGAACATCCGTATGATGATTCCATAGAATCTGCTTATTTCTGGCATATTTTAGCTTTATGATCATAAGTAAATTTAATGATTTTTTTCTATGGAAGGTAAAGGTGCACAGTATGAGTGTATGGCGTTTAGACTATGGTTCTGTAAATATAGGATTTTTGACTATTCTATAAACAGAACTTACGAAGCCGCAAAGGTTTTTGGCATATGGACTTTATATGTTGTGTTTGCAATGAACAGGGAATATAGGTCAAATAGTTGACCGTTCAAACGGGTGAAAAACCTGCGCAGAAGTATTTCGGTATCCTCGAAGCGCGAGGGTTCCTGATAAAAATCAGGACTGGCTACAACCCGAAGCCAACCAAGTCTCATAGCCTGCCCTGATTTTACGCGGATTGTTTGCTGTGGGAGGACCGAGCGTTAAGAAAACTTCCGGTGGTCCCTACGACTTTCGGGATTAACGAGAGCCTGTCCCGAGTAGCATAGCGGTACGGGAAGCTGGGGTGCAGGTTGGAAACCCCATAAAATGGGGACGGCAGTTGCCCGAAAGCATAGCAGTGATAAAAACCTCTTAAAAATTAATGTGCCAATGAATAAAGTCCGATTCTGGTGACAACGATCACTTTGTCACGTCTGAGAAGATAAAGGTACAATTCCATGCTTTCCCACGACCTCAAAAGTCAACCTATAATCCAGTAAACTG
>JBBQXZ010000198.1:0-8965 GCA_038209145.1 Cytophagales bacterium
GAATGCCGCCTTCCTTCAATCCTTCTTTGGCTTCTTCCAAAGCAACTTGATAAAAATTGTCTATTTTCATTTTTTTAAAATTAAAGGTTAAACGCTAACTATTTTTTTTGGATCAAATTCTGTATGCTCTCCGGATTGGACGTAGCCCAGCTGATTGGTAAGAAGGTGGGTTTTGCCGTTTTGGAATCCTGGTGTATTGTCGTGGTGATGGCCATAGATCCATATTTCGGGTTGACTTTGACTGATCCAGTCAAAGAGTTCGACAGCGAACCCGTCATTAAGGGCATCCCCTTTGTAACGAGCCGGGTACCTCATGAGGGTAGGGACATGATGTGTGATCACCACTTTTTTTTGCGTGCCCCGCCAATGGTTTTCCTGTTGTAGAAAATCCAAACACTCCCTGTGGAGTTGGTTGAAATGGTCTGATGTCAACCTTTTACCCCTATTTGAAATCAGCCGAAAATCACTTAACCCCCGCTGTACGGGCCATTGATTGCGAGGATGAATGTGGGACCACATGGTAGAAAAAAGAAATCGGGTATTTTCTAAAACGATGGCCTTATTGTTCAGTAAATGCACGTTTGGCCGGATGTTTTCGCAAAAACTAGGCGGCCAGTCCGATATATCTGACTTATAATATTCATGGTTTCCCGGTATCCAATAGGTGTGCTCAAAATTATCGGACAGGTAATTCCAAAAATCACCAAATCTTTCCATTAAAGTGAAAGGTACTACATCTCCCGCCAAAATTAACACGTCTGCTACGGGCTTTAACGAGTTTTTCCGGATATAAGCCTCATTTTGTGGAAACTCCAAATGTAGGTCTGAGGCGAATTGAAAAGTCATTTCAATCATTCCATTTATTGATAGATTTAATTATTCCATTTTTGCCAAGATGACATATTGCAATGGAAGGAACCATCGTGGAATTTGGAATAGTTTATGTTAAATTACGGTTTTTACTTCGATATCCTTATTTTTTCAGGCATCATTTTAGACGCAAATACTTCCCTCAGTTGATTACAAACCCATCCAATTGCAAGTAGTGGTAACAGATTTTAGGATTAGCTGGCTTGTCCTTTATTTGTCGATATATCTGGAAGAAAAAATAAGTAACGTCTGCCGATTTAAGGTTGATTTTTTATTCCTAATTTTAGTGAAAAAATTAAAAACATGTTTAAAATTTTAGTTTTCTCTGCCTTTATATGGTTGGTTACTTTTAGTTCTTTTGCCCAGCAGTCGATTCACTGGAGTCCAGATTACTACCTGACAATTAAGGATTTTGGTTCGAAAAAGACGAAGGTTGGAACTCAGAACAATTACATAAATTCTTCTGCTCGCATGGACTTTTCGTTTCAAATGAGTAATACTGAGTTTATGCTAACCAAGAATTTCAACCAAAAGGTTAGTACTATTTTCGTTCCTGAGTCGGCCGTGATATTGGCTGACAGTGAGTCTTCTAGGGAAAAGCTATTAAAATATGCGCGATACGAATTTGATTTAATTGAGCTTTATAGCCGAAAATTCAGAAAATCCTTGTATGAAAATAAAGGAACATTTTCAAGTATCAATTTTATGGAGCCGCTATTCAACGCCCTTCAAAAAGAGTTGACAGAAAGGCATGCGGATGCTGCCGAAGAATCCAACTTGGGCTTTGAAGAGGATCGTTTGGCCATGCTGCATGAAGAAGTGAGGAAGGAATTGGAAGTAATGGCTGATTTTTGTAAAGAATGCAAACCTCCCAAAAAGAAGAAAAATTAACCGTATACCCCATAAAAAAAGCCCTGTTCAAACAGGGCTTTTTTAGTTGTTCAGTTTCGATTAACTTCCGCACATTTCGCAGTCGTCGGGACTGTCCAGCGAACAGGCGATGGCTTCTTGGCTTTGCTTTTTGGCATCCATTGGTTTGGCAGCGGGGTTTTCCAGTTGACTTTTGTCAACGGTAAACTGAATCGCACTGGTCGCCGCTTTGGACCTTAAGTAATAGATACCTGTCTTAAGCCCTTTTTTCCAGGAATAGAAATGCATGGACGTCAGCTTACCAAAGTTGGGTTCCTGCAAGAAGAGGTTCATGCTTTGGGATTGGCAAATATAGGCACCACGATCCGCGGCCATATCGATCACGGTTTTTTGGGAAATTTCCCATACCGTTTTGTACAGGTCTTTTAGGTGTTGCGGGATATCTGGCAAATTTTGTACCGAGCCATTCGCAGCAATTAGTCGGTTTTTCATATTATCGTTCCAAAGCCCTAATTGGATGAGGTCTTTAAGCAAGTGTTTGTTAACGACAATAAACTCTCCGGATAGGGTCCTTCTGGTGTAAATATTTGACGTATATGCTTCGAAACATTCGTTGTTGCCCAGAATTTGCGACGTGGAGGCCGTGGGCATGGGAGCGACGAGCAGTGAGTTTCGGATACCGAATTTCTTTACTTTCTCTTTCAAACTAGACCAGTCCCATCGTCCTGACTTGGGAGTTACCCCCCACATGTCAAACTGGAAAATGCCCTTCGATGTCGGCGAACCCTCGTATGTTTCGTATGTTCCCTGCACTTTTGCCAGCTCCATGGAGGTTTCCATGGCGGCATAGTAAATGGTTTCGAAAATGTCTTCGTTCAATCCCTTTGCTTCATCTGAATCAAAAGGCATACGCAAAAGAATAAAAGCATCCGCCAATCCCTGCACACCAAGGCCGATGGGCCGGTGTCGGAAGTTTGATTTTCTGGCTTCCTCTACCGGATAATAGTTCACATCGATCACCTTGTTTAGGTTGCGGGTTGCTACCTTCGTTACTTCATATAGCCGGTCATGGTCAAAGTGTTTTTTACCATTTTTGCCTTCCACTACAAATTTGGGGAGGGCCAAAGAAGCTAAGTTACATACGGCTACCTCATCCGGAGAGGTGTACTCGATGATTTCTGTACACAGATTGGATGACTTGATGGTTCCCAGGTTTTTCTGGTTGGATTTTCCATTGGCGGCGTCTTTGTAAAGCAGGTAGGGGGTTCCGGTTTCTATTTGGGATTCCAATATCTCAAACCAAAGTTCCTGGGCTTTTATGGTTTCCCTGGCACGTCCTTCCTTTTCATAGTTTTCATAAAGCCGCTCAAACTCCGCTCCGTGGCAATCGGCCAATCCGGGTGCTTCATGAGGGCAAAACAGGGACCACTCCTCGTTAGCTTCTACCCGCTTCATAAATAAGTCGGGAACCCACATGGCATAGAAAAGGTCCCTGGCTCTCAGTTCCTCTTTACCATGGTTTTTCTTCATATCAAGAAATTCCTTGACATCAGCATGCCAAGGCTCCAAGTACACTGCAAAGCTGCCTTTGCGCTTTCCACCACCCTGATCCACATAACGGGCGGTCATGTCAAAATTACGAAGCATGGGGACGATTCCGTTGGATACGCCGTTAGTCCCCCGGATGTAGGAGCCTTTTGCCCTTACATTATGTATGGACAGGCCAATACCTCCGGCAGATTGGGAGATCTTGGCACATTGCTTCAAGGTATCATAGATCCCATCGATGCTGTCTTCCTTCATTGTCAGCAGGAAACAGGAAGAAAGCTGCGGCTTAGGCGTGCCGGCATTGAATAGGGTCGGCGTGGCATGGGTAAACCACTTTTGGGAGAGCAGTTGGTACGTTTCGATTGCTGCCTCCAGGTCTTCCTTATGGATTCCAATAGCCACCCGCATCAGCATGTGTTGCGGTCTTTCTACTACTTTCCCGTCCAACTTGATCAGGTAACTCCTTTCGAGCGTTTTAAAGCCAAAATAGTCGTAATCAAAATCCCGGTTATAATCAATCACCTCATCAAGTCTGGCGGCATGCTGCTTGACGATGCCATAGACATCGGGGGCAATCAGGGCGGCATTCTCATTGGTAATGGGGTTGATATAGGTATACATCCTTTTCATGGTATTGGAAAAGGACTGACTTGTGGTCTTGTGTAGGTTGGAGATAGCTATCCGGGCAGCCAAGGTGGCATATTCGGGGTGCTTAACGGTAAGCGATGCGCAAACCTCCGCTGCCAGGTTGTCCAATTCGGTAGTGGTAACGCCATCATATAATCCGTCAATTACCTTTTTGGCGATTTCTATGGGATGTATATAGCGTGGGTCAAGCCCATAGCACAGGTTTTCAATCCGTGCGGTGATTTTGTCAAATCTTACCGATTCCCTTCTTCCGTCTCTTTTAATTACTAACATATGCTTTGTTTTACAAGGTTGGGGAATTTCTAAAAATCTTCTTCTACTGAAAACTTACTACCTGAGCTGACTTCTTTGTTTTTCATGACGCCTGCTTTTTGGTAATCACCGACGCGTTTTTCGAAGAAATTGGTTTTCCCCTGCAGCGAGATCATGTCCATGAAGTCAAACGGATTGACACTGTTCCAAACCTTTGGGCAGCCCAGTTCCATCAACAACCTGTCCGCCACAAATTCAATGTATTGGCACATCAAGTTGGCATTCATACCGATTAACTTTACAGGTAGCGCATCGGTGACGAATTCTTTTTCTATCGCTACGGCATCGGATATGATGGCTATGATACTTTCCTGAGGGAGCTTATTTACCACGTGTTCGGTATATAAGTGACAGGCAAAGTCACAGTGTAGCCCCTCATCCCTTGAGATCAATTCATTCGAAAAGGTCAGCCCGGGCATCAAACCACGCTTCTTCAGCCAGAAAATGGAGCAGAAGGACCCGGAAAAGAAAATACCTTCCACTGCTGCAAAGGCAATCAGCCTTTCCTGGAAATTTCCCCGGTCAATCCATCGCAAGGCCCAGTCAGCTTTTCGCTTTACACAGTCCAAATGCTCGATGGCATTCAGTAATTTGTCCCGCTCTATTGGGTTTTTGATGTAGGTATCTATGAGTAAACTATAGGTTTCACTGTGGATATTTTCCATGGCAATCTGGAAGCCATAGAAAAACTTGGCTTCGGTATACTGCACTTCCGAAACAAAATGTTCGGCAAGGTTTTCATTCACGATTCCGTCACTGGCGGCAAAAAAAGCCAACACATGGGAAACGAAATGTCTTTCTCCGTCATTCAAATTTTTCCAATCCTGAAGATCCTGACCCAAATCTATCTCTTCAGCAGTCCAAAAACTTGCCTCCGCCTTTTTATAATATTCCCAAATGTCGTCGTGTTGAATGGGAAACAACACAAATCTGCTACTGTCTCCTTGCTCTAAAATCGGTTCTGATCTCATGGTAATTCTATTTTTTAATTATTGATAATTCATTCATTCCCGGCATGTCCCAATGCCCTTTAAAAATGGTTTAGTTGATTAGCTTCAGGACTATTAAGCAATTTTTCCTGCTATTTTGTTCAATCTATTTCACAAATAACGACAAGAAAAGTGGAAAAGAAAAGCAAAAAATTTAATAAGGGAGTAAAAAATGACCAATAGTCAAATATACCTAAGAGTTTGATAAATAGATTTATAAATATATGTATATAAAGGTAATGATTAATTTAATTTTACAATTCAACGCAAGGGAATAAAAAGTAAAAAAACCCAAAAAAGATGGTGAGGAAATATTTGGCTTTAATTTTGACCAATGGTCAAAAAAATGAAAGACTGTTGAAGCCTTCAATAGTCGTACATTACCAATAATCACGTTGTATTTTGGAGGGAATCGCCAAACATTATTTCATATTTGCCGATTCACCGAACTTAGCCGGAGAATCAAAGAAAATGTCACTGCTACGCCTGTCAATTATAGGGTTATCCAATATATTGGGATTAAATTTTTTGTCTTCCCAAAAGTATGGCTATATTTGCACCTCATTTTGATAATCGATTTATATCAACCAGTTTATGTACGCAATAGTAAACATATCCGGTAAGCAGTTCAAAGTAACAAAAGATCAACAGATTTATGCACCATTGATGCAGGCAGATGTTGACGCTTCCGTAGAATTCGATCAGGTGTTGTTGGCAGATGACAACGGTACTGTATCGATAGGTGCCCCTTTATTGTCGGGCGCCATCGTATCCGCCAAGGTGCTGGGACACGTAAAGGGTGACAAAGTAATTGTCTTCAAGAAGAAGCGAAGAAAAGGTTACAAAAAGAAAAACGGTCACAGACAGGATTTCACCAAAATCCTCATTGAAGGCATAGCCTTGTAAGAACTGAACAGCTAATCTAAAAAAAATCAACGTTATGGCTCACAAAAAAGGTGTCGGTAGTTCCAGAAATGGTAGAGATTCAGAAAGTAAGCGTCTTGGAGTAAAGAAATTTGGTGGTGAAGCGGTTATCGCCGGAAACATCATCGTAAGACAAAGGGGAACAAAGCATCACGTCGGTTTAAACGTGGGCATTGGGAAAGACCATACGCTTTTCGCATTGGCAGATGGCCATGTGAGTTTCAGGAAGAAATTTGACGGAAAATCTTACGTTTCAGTGCTTCCTTCTGAAGCCTGATAAGTTGTCTGGGATTTTCATTGAAAATGCTTTTATAAAAGGTCTATGGTTCATAGGCCTTTTTTTTGTAATATCAGGTTGACTCATGTCAATTAGCCTGATTATTGTATTACGAAATAAAAAAGATATTTATTCTTTCAACCAATAACCAAAATTTATGAATTACACTGAAAATTATACCGGAATTAAAATAGATGTCCAGTCCGTCAATTTGGACATTAGTGATACAGTGCAGCAGGAAATCAGGTCCTCCATAGATAAACTTTCCCGATTTACCCAAAACATCAACGCGGTGGATATTTATTTTAAAACCGAAGGGCAGGGTGCTTCGGCCACGAATATTATCGGCTTTCGGGTGGGAATTCCCGGGCCGGATGTATTTGCTGAGGTCAAGGGTGACAACTGGGTGCCCATGCTAAAAGATGCGGTGGAGAAATTGATCCGTCAGTTGCAAAAAATCAAATAAACATTATTTTCTTTATTACATTTCGGCCAATACCAGATTTGTTAACAAGATTTGAAACAGCATTTAGGTATTAGGAAGTTGATATGGTGAAACACAAAATATGGAAGCTCCGGTTAATTCCGGAGCTTTTCTTATAGCATACCTTTGGATTCATGAATAAGAAGGATGGAACCATTTCAGAAATATTGCCACAAACTCATCTTTTTTCAACTGAGAAAATTATCTTCGGAGAGTCGCTTCCATCCTTTTAGGGTAATTCCATTGCTTCTTTCCTGGTGTTGGTCGCCGCCATATAGGATCACTCCCTTTTCATTTCCACTCAGTTTTAGCCAGTACAGCAGGTTTTTGAAAAACTCTTGATGCACAGTCTTTCCGGATTTGATTTCGATAGGGAGTAGAGACAAACCCTCATCTACAATGACATCTATCTCACGGCCTGTTTTGTCTCGCCAGTAATACAGATTAATTTCCTTTCCCAAATTCGCCCTTTTCTTCACCAGTTCGGATACAACAAAAGTTTCGAAGACGCTACCCCTTAGTGGGTGCAATTTCAACTGATTTTCACTGTAAATACCCAAAAGAGCGCAAACCAATCCCGTATCATAAAAATAGACCTTGGGTCTCTTAGTTAAGGTTTTGTTAAAATTTCGAAAATGTGGTCTGAGCAAAAAGATAATAAAGCTGCTTTCCAATATCCCAATCCAAGACCGAATGGTTTTGGTATCTATGCCTACCTCTACAGCAATGGAAGTCATGTTTAGTTCCTGGCCTGTCCTTCCTGCCAACATACGTATAAACCGTTCGAGGACAATAAGATCCGTCACGTTTTTGATTTGCCGCACATCCTTTTCGACATAGGTGCGTAGGTAATTGGGATACCAATCCTGCGGCGCAATTTTCCGGTCATGAACAGGAGGATAAAATCCTTCCAATAAAAGCTGATCCATATCTGGAATTTCCTGATCTTTTCCCCCATACAGCTCCCCCAAGCTAAAAGGCAAGAGTTGAAGGTATGCAACCCTTCCCGCTAAACTTTGTGTAATGTTTTGTTGGAGAAGAAAATTATTGGATCCTGTCAGGATAAATTGACCTGAATCTTCGTTTTTGTCCAATATTCCCTGCAAATAGGAAAACAATTCTGGCGTCCGTTGTACCTCATCAAAAACGGCACCATGAGGAAATGTCGCCAAAAACCCCCTTGGATCCTCCAAGGCATAGTTTCTGGTATCCGGATCTTCCAAGGTTACGTAGGGCTTTTGTGGAAAAAGAGCTTTTACCAACGTAGTCTTTCCCGACTGCCGGGGACCAACAACGGTAACAGCCTTGAATTGGGAAGCCAGTTGAAGCAGTTTACCGGTAGCCTTGCGTAATATCATGATGTGAAAATATGGAAAAATATGGAATTTGATTCCATATTTTTCCATATTTCATTAGTTCGGTTACGCATCTAGGTGGAATGCATTAAAAAATGGCACTATAGACCTTTATCACCAGCCTAACAGAATTGATCTTCCAATTTTTTTTATAAAGCAACATTAGTTATTCCGATGCTTTTATTTTCTATAAAATAAATTCACGGACCTATCTTGCTTTTAGATTTAATATTGTTTAACCTTTTGATCGTTGAGGGACTAGGAATGCTGGATATTATTTTGTGACTAAGATACCGGGAAATTTCCTAATCAGTGCAGTGGGATTTTCTCCATTATTCGCAAAACCGCTAGGCATGAAAACCTATTTTTACCTTTGCTTTTTCATTTATGTGACGGTACCTGTTCTGCCCAATCTGAAATCCTAATTAAGGAATGGGGCAAAGCACATGGCATTGAGCGTACTATAATCTTTGGGGTCTTCCAGGATAAAAACCGCCTGATTTGGATTTTTACCTATCACGGGCTGTACTATTTTGATGGGTTTAGGGCATACAAGTCCTAAATTCTTGAGGCGGATGGTAAAACACCTTTTGATGGCATTGTCAACCAATTGGTACAAACCTCAGACGGAAGGTATTGGCTTAAAGTCGAAGACAAGCTGGGTACTTATGATATTTATTCCAAGATA
>JBBQXZ010000199.1:0-8828 GCA_038209145.1 Cytophagales bacterium
ACTTCCTCTCCCACACCGAATAACTGGGTGATTTTGAGCAGTAGTTCACCGGACAAGGGAGGAAAGTTCCTGCCTTGCTTTCGATAATTGTCTATGGTGCGGGGATCCAATCCCAACAAATTGGCCAAAACTTGCTTCTGAAGTCCCGAATGCTCCAGCAATTGATCAAACTTGCTAACATGCACACCCCTGTCCACCTGATAGACCATATTAAATTCACTCGCTATATTCTCCATTTCAGATTGTATTTATCGAAATTTAAGCATTTTTTCGTTTGGTACAAGAATTTTTGTAAAATATTTTCCAAAAATAACCTCAGGCATTTTTTCCGATATCGATTCTGGTTTCAAATCTAGGATGTCAAATCAACCGTTTTGGGGTTTTGGCGGGAATGGGTAGGCCATCTTGGGGGGGCATGCCGCCAAAACGGGGAGATTTACGCTATTTTTACCCTGGGTTGAAACCCAGGGCTATCAAATCGGCCACTCCGCTGGAGTTTTTGGGGATGGTTGTTTTACGAAAGATTGGTTCTTGGGTGGAATTTACGCAACTTGTTGATAGGGTGTTTTGGTTGCAAATTAAGGTGTAAAAAACAATGGAACTCAGGTTGAGAATAAAAAAAAATAATTACACCTCACCCCATTCGGAACCTTAACGCCCTAAAGTCAACTGAAGGAAAGTAGGCTTTTTTATAAAAAAACGGTAAGAGATACCCCGATCCCGTTCTTTTTCATCTGGCATTTATCACCTCGACATCATTTACTTCGAAGACTAAGGAACTGATGCCAAGTTTTTCCAACCCTTGATGGATTTCCGGTGCAGCCATGAACAGTTTCCAACCCAGTCCAGTCCTGTGGTTTTCAATCATGGCGGCTATAGGACCCTGATCTATGGCAAGGTAACGTTGTGGATACCAATCCTCCTCCGGGCTAAGCGCATCGTAAAAGCCGTATTTTCCAAACACTTTCTCCCCATAGTTGTAATAGAGGTTTTTTATCACATCCATGGATTCCTCTGGCGTGTAGGGAATGGAGGACAGTGCTGCCGTCGGTGAAATAACTCCAAGATCATTTCCAGGGTGATGGGCGGAATAGCCCACGGTGGAATAACTGGCAGTAAGTCCCCAAAGATCCTCCCCATATCCTTTAAAACCACCTTCATTCCTGACACACCATGCTCGGTTTAACAATGTATGGTTGAGGTTATTTTCCCAATAATCTCCATACTGATCAGAAAGCCCTTTGGGATTTAATCCCAAAAAGGAGTAATGTGCCCAAAAAAGGGGACCTCCGTATTTTTCTGCCCCGTTGTGCTTCATGGCCAAATTATATCCATCAGTAGTCACTTCATTCCGGATAGCTCCTCCCCTGGCCCAACCTTTATGAAAAACTTCTGCCGATATGGAATGTGTGGGAGATGATGCCGCCAGAACGTAGGCGATGAAACATTCGTCATATCCCCGAATGGGATGCTGGATTAACCATTCCTTATCCGGAGACCAATGCCAATACAATACCCCGTCCCCGTCTTTGGTATGCCAATTCCAATCCATTTCTTCCCACAGTTGATTGATCTTGAGTGCCAGGTTTTGCTCCCTTTCATTGCCTTGTCTGTAATATTCCCGGACAGCCAAAAGCCCCTGCATCAAAAATGCCGATTCCACCAAATCCGCTCCATTGTCATTTGGGCTGAATGGCTTCACTTTTCCTGTTTTTCCATAAAGCCAATGCGGCCAAAAACCATTAAACCGATCGGCATATTCCAAAAACCCAACCATCCTTTCAAACCTTTCCAACCCCTGTTCCCTTTTGATCCATTGACGTTCTATACCCGCTAAAATACCAAATATACCAAAACCTGTCCCTCCTGTGGTGACCACGTCCGCATCATTATCAGGATAGTCCCCATCCAAATGAATCCGCTCAGGGGCCATGCCTGAATTTGGTTCTGCGCCTTCCCAAAAATACCGGAACGTATAAAATTGTACCATGTCCAACAATTCCTCTTCAGACATCGATTTGGTACTTACCTGTATTTCTCCCAGCGTTTCTACCTTCTCAGCCGTTACAGCCTCAACTTTGTAATATAACTGCAAGTCCGTTCCCAGGTCATTGACGAAATCCAAATAAATTGTGTCTGAAACCGTACCCCGAAGTGAGAAATCCTTTCCATTGGTCCCTGCAAGTATGCGGTAATAATCTACCTCATCTGAAACTATATTCCAATGTAATTCAATATGGCGGTCATACCCCTTGGCAGTTAAGGCATTATTTTCTGTCTTATCCACACAGGAAATGAAGGCACCTGAAAAAATGATTAAAAAATGAATTAGATTCCGAGTGAGATTATTGTTTTTCATAATTCCATCGGGTTTTTGTCTTATTTTGGTTTTCTTATTTGTCAAGAATAAGAAGAAAAGCTAATGAATGGTAACTTAGTTTAAATTATTTTTTTCTTTATCATTCATAAGTAAAGCCTAATTTCTCCAAACCTACTTGCAAATCAGGGTCTTGCATCATTATATTCCATAACAACCCACTCCGGTAATTTTCTATCATCAGAATAATTGGTCCCTGATCTATGGCAAGGTAACTGTCGGCATACCACTCCTCAGTAGGATTAAATGCGTCATAGAATCCATATTCACCCCAAAGCCGGTCACCCAGTTGATAGTAAAATGTTTTGAGTGCTGCCATGGATTCATCCGGAGTATAAGGCATGGAGCCTATTGCTGCGGTAGGCGTGATAACCCCTAAGTCATTGGTGGGTGAATGGGCATTGTACCTCAGGTGATTGTCACTTGCTGTCAGTCCCCAAATTCCTTCCCCGTAGCCTACAAATCCCTTCGGATTGTCCATACAATAGGCCCTGTTGATGAGCGTGTGGTTTTTGCCCTGTTCCCAATAATTGGCATATTGGTCTTCCAAATTTCTGGGATCCACGCCAAGGAATGAGTAATGGGAGAAAAACAGTGGCCCACCCAGATTCTCTCCGAGGAGAAGAGTGACACCATAGAAGGTTTGCCCATTAACCATGGCCCCATCCCTGGCCCAGCCAGTATGGTAAACTTGCCGGTCTATGCCATGAGTCGGGGAGGAAGCGGCCAGCAGGTAAGTGATTAAGGCTTCATTATACCCACTGATTGGCAAATTCATTGTCCAATTTGTAGTTGGAGACCAGTGCCAATACAACCTGTTTTCTCCGTTTCGTGTAAACCAGTCCCATTCTACTTCTTCCCACAATTGGGTGATTTTTGCACGCAGTTCTACTTCTTGAGAACTGCGGTTATCCAAATAAGCTCTCGCCGTCAATAATCCCTGCATCAATAATGCCGTCTCAACCAAATCAGCTCCATCATCGTTGGCGCTAAATGGAATCACACCTCCCGATTGTCCGTTTAACCAATGCGGCCAAACACCGTGAAACCTATCAGCCGCCATCAAAAAATCCACCATCTGATCCACCCTTTCCACTCCTTCTTCCCTTGTGATAAATCCACGCATTATCCCGACCAACAGTGACATTACCCCAAAACCGCTACCACCGGTAGTCACCAGACTGCCTGAGGTATTCCGTTCCCGTATCATGCCGCTTGGTTGATGGGCAAAATCATAAAAATAGCGGAAGGTATGTTCCTGAACTTTGGTAAGCAGTTCCTCATCCGAAATCACCGGAAATTTGGGATCCGAACTTAACTGGGTGAAGATGGTCTCTTCGAAGCCGGCAAAAGACTCATTTTGCGCCCCAATCAGTTCGGTTGATATCATAAATGTGTATTTTTTAAAATCAACCAGGTCAAGCGAATTTTCCACATAGACGGTTTTATCATCTTCCTCAAATCTATAGGCCATTGGCAGGTTTTCAAAGCCTAGGAACTTAACAGACTGGCTAATTGATTCCCTGTCTACCGGTATGGAAAAATTCAACTTGAGGGTAAAATCCAGGGGCACATTGACAATTCTGCCCGTACGGGTCACCTCAGCTTCTTTAAATTCGAATGAGGTAAGTCTAAGTTCATCCGAGACTGTTTGCAACCAAATCTCCTGATTGCCAAAACTTGCCCCGTTTGCTGCTTTAAGTTGGTCAGTAAGGCGGATAAGATATAAAGTCTGCTTTAATAAGGTACCTGAAGGGTACAGCGTTAAAGTCTGGTTGCCGGAAAAAAGGGAAAGCGTATAAGGAACAGGCTGATTATCGGTCAGAAATGCTAATCCCAGCTCGACACTTTGAGGATCAAGCGCAGCGGAAAAATACAGGGAAATGGGTCTATCCACAGGTACATCCAAGTTTTCCCCTAAGGCAGGATCGAACTCCACCTCTCCGACAATGATTCTTTCAAGCCGGAGGGTACTCAATTCATCTACATCTTGCGTGCAGCTGGTAAAGCAAAATAGTCCCAGAAAAAACAAAAAAACGCTTCTCAATTTTACATAAATAGAAGAGACAGCCTCTCTTCTTTTGAGAAAAGAAACTGTCTCTTATAATTAATTTAATCAATCTCCTGATCCATGATACTCCGTATCTCCGCTTGCGTCAGCGATTTGTCAAAAATCCTAAGCTCATCCATCAGGCTTGATGTAGACAAATGGCCCCATTCGGCAAATCTGGGTGCGCCTGAACCGACACTGAGTATATCACAACCTTCCCAGTTAATACCTGGGAAATCTCCTTGACTTACTATTTCTCCATCGATGTAGACCGTACACCTTGATGCTGAAATTGTAAAAGCAATATGCGCCCATTCGTTTGCCGAAGGATTCAAGTCTGCTGCCGGTCCACCGTCAAACCAATTCTCACCATTCCCATTCCCAACGTTTAGCTTTATACGTTGCATGGTACCCGCAGCTTCGCGAAACAACCTAAAACCCTTGGTTCGGTTATTCATGGCGTTGGGATTGTTTGGATCGGGTGGTCCCATTACGAGTAACCCCGCCCGGTCTGGTGATGCGTTCACCTTGTACCAAAATACGGCGCTGAATTCGTCGTTTTGCAATCTTTCAGCTCCATACCTCAGGTAGGCATTAGTGGCACCGGCATAGGCTCTTCCCGCCAGACCATCTGCAAATCCCGGATTACCAGTAATCTGCGGCGATTGAATGGCTACCAATTCCACATAGTCACCATCAAAGGAAACATAAAACTGCTCATTGTCATAGATCGGACGATATGGTTCGATTTTTTCGAATGTGACCGTCTCGGTGGTAGATTTGCCCGAGACATCCACAGCCGTGACGGTAAGGGTATGTTGACCGTTAGTGACTTGGTCAAATTGAAATTGTTTCAATCCCCTTCGGTAGTCCAAAAAGTCATCGTACCGTTTTATCTCCGCTCCATTTAAGGCCACAACGATCGATTCAATCTCAATATCATCCCTCACTTCCAGATTGATATTGACAGATGTAATGTCTTCCACAACCCGAATCATGGTCCCTGCAAGGGGGGAGTTAATTGTTACTTCAGGTGCCTCCACATCCGGACCTGGTTCTACCTGCTGAATATCATCTATGTAGCCATCGGTGCAGGCAACTGCCAAACAACCGAAACCGATTAATAAACCTAGTATATTTCTCATGTTATATCTTTATATTATTCAATGATGGTTAATTAACCGGCATTTGCTGCCGCCCTGATTTGGGGAAGGATATCTTGTTGCTCAAGTGGGTAGGGTAGGAACCGATGCATATTCGGCTGGAAATTTCTTCCATCATAGTCCAACTCGTCATATCTTTCGTAGCGGATCAAATCATGGAAACGTATGCCCCATTCTGTACCGAATTCGGCAAATTTCTCGTCCAACACATCATCCAGTGTCACCGCAGAAAGTGGGGATAGTCCAGCACGCAACCTGACGGCATTTACTGCCTGATCGGCTGACATTGCCGTACTGGAAGCACCATTCACCATGGCCTCTGCATGCATGAGTAAAATTTCCGAATACCGGATTACGGAAAAGTTCTTGTTTTCCCCGTAGGTAAATCTCCCTGGGGTGAGCTGATTGGAAGGCAGGTAATATTTTCCACTTAGGAAATTATAGCGGGGATGATTGTTGAACACATCTCCGTCCCGCGTTACATTGCTTACCCAGGCAGGTAGGGTCTGGTAGTTGGGGTCGCTGCGGATTTCAGCAATCCCATCAGGAGTAAACAGGACGGTAGTTTGGAGACGGGTTTGCTCACCCCTATCCAACATGAACTTGATATATTTCAAAGAAGGCTCCCAAAATCCCCATCCTGTTCCGGCACCGGCAACGGTTGGCGTCCAACTGGCCGGGCCGAAGAAATCCCAGAGGTACCTAGTAACCGTACCACTGGCTTGACCAAAATCAGAATATTGAAATTCCAACAAATACTCATCGTTTAACTTACCCGGAATTTTAAACAACTCATAGTAATCCGATTCAAGGGCAAACTGGCCGCTGCTGATTATCTGGCCGGTTGCCTCTGCAACTGCTGGAAAATTTTGTATTTCTAAGTTGGCCATGGCTTTGACAGCCAATGCCGTAGCCCTGGTCACACCTCCCCGAACATCCGTTCGTTGATTGGGATGCACGCTTGGCAGCAGCGGGATAGCCTCGTCCATCAGCTGGGAAACGTGCTGCATCACCTCCTCAAAGCTGGACAGTTCAACGTTAAACAAGTGACTAGGCTGGGACTCCAGCGGAATAAGGACACTCCCCCACAGGCGGGACAAAAGTATCAATTCAAAACCCTGCATCACCTTTATCTCAGCCATATATTGCTGGGCGTTGGCCGCATTGGCACCGGCCTCCTCATATTTTTGAATTTCCTCAATGGCTCCATGCCAATGCAATAAATCCGTGTACAGGTTTAACCAGGTGGAATTATACATCCAAAAATTCCGGTTATATCTAAATGCATCGGTTTCAGTCAGCGGAAACTGATCTCCAGCAGGATTGACGTCATCGCCCCTCACTGAAATAATGGGATAGCTTTCCCATTGGAGGGTACTCAATTCAGCATATGCGCCATAAAGCATCAAAATCATGTTGCTGGATTGGCTGTAATCAGTTCCCTCTACCAAAAATTCATTTTCCAGCGGCTCATCCAATTTATCCAAGCAGGAAAAGGAAAGTGCTGCCGCAAACATGACCGACAGATAGCTTATATATTTATTAATTTTCATGGTCTGTCTAGATTTAAAGTTTGATATTAAGTCCCACTGTGTAAATAGCCGGTATGGGATAAACTTGTCGGTCTATGCCATTAGCCACTTCAGGCGTAAACCCGTTGTAATTAAACATGGTAAGCGGGCGATCTGCTGTGAGGGTAAGCGTTGTCCTGGGCATGGTAATTCCAAAAAGGGTTTTTTCCTCCAGCATATAACTCATCCGGACGTTTTGAATTCTCCAGTAGGACCCATCCTCCACAAAATAACTGCTCATGTTTTGATTCCATCCTTTTCGAAGTCCGGCTGCCGAAGGATACTTGTCAGACGTACCTTCACCCCTCCATAGGTTAGTAGCTAGATCCGCATCGATGTTGGTGTCATTGGTGAATATGATTTCGCCTCTTTTTCGATTGAGAATACTGTATCCAGACTGCCCTTGAAGCAGTGCTGAAAAACTAAAGTTGCGGTAAGAAAACCCGGCATTCAGACCAAAGTTGAATTTGGGAAGGAATGATCCCAACACCACCCGGTCTGAATCATTGATGACTCCGTCTTCATTTTGGTCTTTGAAAAATAAATCTCCCGGCTGCAGATTATTGGCCTGTCTGAATTCCTGCGTGTATCCACTGGAGGAAATCTGCTCCTGCGTCTGGAATACACCCACTGTTTCGTAACCATAAAATGCTTCAAAGGGCTGTCCAATAATAGATCGCTGTCTAAATTCCGCTGACCCACCGTCTAGTGACTCCGGGCCTCCAAGACCCAAAACTTGATTGTTTAGCGTTGCTATGTTTCCACCCACATAATAGGAAAATCCATTGGAAAAACTATCTTCCCAGTTGAGCGTCAATTCCAAGCCTTCGTTTCGGATTTCACCGACACTTCTACGCTCAAGCGCTCTGAATACGGGAGGAATGATATTTACAGCCAGGTTCCGGGTGTCCCGGATATAATAATCGGCATCTAGGGAAAGCCTGCTTTTGAAAAACCGCGCATTGACACCAAAGTTTTTTTCCACAGTAGTCTCCCACTGCTCAATGAGATCAAAAGTCGGATTCAACCTTCTTCCAAAAACCAGGGCATTGTTGATCGCCGCACTCGTTTCCTCCAGAACCGGAGCTCCAACTGAGGCGTTAATCCCATCATTCCCCAATTGTCCCCATGAACCACGAAATTTCAGAAAGTCGATACCATCCACATTGAAATAAGGTTCAGCAGACAGCACCCAGCCAGCACCCACCGTGTAAAAATTACCCCATTTTTTCTGGAACTTATTATTGCCATCCCTTCGGACCGTACCGTACAACAGGTATCTGTCATCGTAGTTGTAGGCTACCCGGGAAAAATAGGATTGGAAAAACAGCCTGCTGCCATCATCTCCTATACTGTTCAGATCAAAGTCCGTGGCATTGGTTAAGTACCAGAATTCCTCCCTATCCCTTAACGGATTGGGATTGAGGTTTTCACCGCGTGCAGAGAAACTTTCAAACATTTCACTTCTATAGGATTGCCCAACGACTACCGTAAGGTTATGATCACCAAAATTATCTTGGTAAGTAAGGAAATTATCCCAAATCTGGTTGAATCGATTCAATGAACTTCGATTAAGAGAAGAAAGCCGGTTGGTAACTCCGTCGTTAAACGCCATCCTGACATTCCGTTGGTTGAAACTTTCTATCGCATAATTATAGGCAGTCTTA
>JBBQXZ010000200.1:0-8828 GCA_038209145.1 Cytophagales bacterium
AAGATTCGTATTTTTGGACATGGTGTTTTTTAGTTTGGTAACTTCAAACATCATGAATTTTAGCGGGGTGTCAAAACCTCGCTATTGTATTTTTTCAAGATGATCAAAAACACACCGTGTTTTTGTCGGATGACAGTAATTTTATATCTTATTTGAAGAAATTTATTCGCTTTTTGTCTTGCAAGCGACTTCCGGACTCGTAACGACTTCTTATCTTTCACTCATGAAAAAGTTCTTTATCTCTCCGTTTCTAATACTCATACAGAGTTTACTAAACGGGTGTATTGGGATTGATCATGTGGATGACCCAAGGGTGGAAAAGCGGATCGAGATATCGACTTCACAGGTTTCCATGAGGATTCAGGAGAATCAAACGCTATCGGCTCTTTTTTATAACGAGTATGGTGTGCTGCAAGATGTAGTGTTTACCTGGACATCTTCGCAACCCTCCATCGTGTCTGTGTCTGATGCAGGATTGCTAACTGCACAGCAGACCGGTCAGGCTATGGTGGTTGCATCGTTTGGCGAGACACAAAGTGCTTCGGTAAATGTTAACGTAGTACTCGATGATTCTCAAGTTGCCTTGGTAGAAGTAATTTCTCAAGGAAACAAAACCTCACTGGCGTTAGGCGAACAAGTTAATTTGCTGGTAGGCGTTCGTAATATCAATCAGGAAATTTTGGAGGGCAAAACGGTAGAATGGTTCAGTGAAAACAGTTCAATTGCCACTGTGGATGAGGCGGGTGTGGTTACCGGTATTTCTTCCGGTCGGGTCAATATCCACGCAAAAGTAAATGGCGTAAAAAGTAATGTCATAAATTTCTTAGTTGGGGATGGACTATCTGGAAGTTTTATTGCTTCAGGTGGTTACAAAGCCATAGGTATGGCGTCAGTAAGATTTGAAGGTGAAAATCTGATCTTATCACTCAGCAATAACTTCGAAACGAGTTTTGCGCTTGGCACCTTCATTTATATGGCCAATGTTACGAATGGTGCGCAAGTTCGCGCTAATGGGTTGGTAGTTGCCCAAATCACTACTAACGGAGCAAAGACATTCAACCTTTCCGCCATTCAACCGCAAATTGGGTTGGATAGTTATCAATACGTAATCATATTATGCAAACCTGCCAGTATCACGTTCGGTCATGCAGAATTGAAATAATCACCTATTAAAATCACCTTCACAAATAACCGATGAAAAGATATTACTTACTACTCCTCATAATGACTTTCTTTTCTCCTGTTTGGGCAGGAGGAGGGTGGCCACAGCCCAAAGGGAAAGGCTATTTTAAGTTATCACAGAATTATATCCGATCACCTTACTTTTATGGACCCAATGGGAGCATTGTGGACATCACCACAAATCAATTATTTACAACCAGTATATTTGGCGAATATGGTTTTACAGACCGTCTGACGGGTATTGTATATTTTCCATTTTTTGTACGCAATACACTGAACGAAGTGAGGTTCAATCAAAGTGGAAAGGTTTCGCCTGGAGATTCCTTTCAGTCTATCGGCGATACTGATATTGGGATAAAATACGGTTTGATTGTGAACAAACCGGTGGTGTTGAGTGCTTCTCTTGTACTGGGGTTGCCGCTGGGTTCACCAAGTGGTGGCGCAAGTCAAATTCTGCAAACAGGAGATGGCGAGTTTAACCAAATGATCCGGATTGATGTGAGTGGTTCATTTCACCCAAAGCCTCTCTATGCATCGGCATTCATAGCTTTTAATAATCGCACGGAGGGATTTTCGGATGAAGTACGCTGGGGAGCGGAAGTGGGGCTCACGCTGAAAAAATTTATTCCAATCCTCAAACTTAATGTATTAGAGTCGCTATATAACGGAGATGCTGCTACAGTTCAGAATGGAGTTTTTTCAAACAACACGGAATATGTATCGCCTACTGTGGAGTTAAATTATCAACTTTCCGAAACTATTGGCCTCTCAGGATCCGGCGGCTTTGCACTTTCAGGAAAAAATATTTTGGCAAGCCCCAACTGGAGCATTGGATTATATTTGAAGCTATAAAAAAAGAGCTGTCTTTTTCTTGCAAAAAATTTTGAAAAAGAATCAAAGCAAATAGACTAAGTGTTTATATTTCAATGTAAAGAATACTCAATTGTTCCTTTTAAGCACTTAAATTTTTACAAAAAAGCATTTCCAATGGCAGTTAGATATGCCAAGGAGAGAACACCGAATAGCCAATTCATAGAAATTACTCATTAAATAGGTATTAAATTCTGTTTTATTTATATTTAAAAATTATTTTTCACGAAAATCCAATCAACTTGCGGACATTCCTCTTTCGTTTTATTATAGCTCTTGCTTTAACCTGTGCAATAGGATGCCAATCATCAGATACCAACAATCAGGAGGGGATTCAACAAATATCCATTTTGGAAGCGCATATCCGACCTTTTGACCAGGTGGTTTCGGAGGTACGTTTTATTTCTCTAAGACCACCCGATAATACCCCTTTAAACTTTGCCTGCAACAATTCCGAACTTATCATCACAGATAAGATTTACTATTGTACAAAGTGTTATCAGCGATCTGCGGTACATGTTTTCGATTTGGAAGGGAAGTATATCACAGGCATGATAAAACAGGTGGATAGACCCAAAGAGTACCGTTCTATTCAAGGGATCCACCTGGCGATGATGTTCTCTCAATTAGTAGTGGAAATGGAGAAATCAAACAATATACACTTCCTGATTTTAAATTCATAAATCAGTTTTTGGTTGGAAAAACGTTTTATCTGTCAAGTTTTCGTCCTTTAAAAGAAAACAGTTGGCTTATTTCATTGGAATATACCGGCGAATTGGACGAAGATGGTCAATATCCAGTTTTTACAAAGGTAGATATCCAAAACGAGTCATCTACCCCGTTGCCCATCAAGGCCTTTCCGGCTACCTCTGAAATCGGGGAAGGGGAAATCGTTCCTTTTAAGGACCAATATTTACTTAATTACGGATTTTCGGATACCCTATTTATATTCGATGGGGAACAATTATCGCCACATTATCTTTTCGATTTTGGAAGTAAACATCCTTCCCTCAAAGACCTAACGGCTAATGATGAAGAATTTGGGGAAATCATCCAAAGCCAGTCCATTGCCATTAATTTAGGCAGTATTATATAATCAGAAGAAATCCTCCAATTAAAAAAAAATCGGGCGTAAAAAAATACCGAATTAAATCTGGATGAAATGAGAACATTTTCATTCCATGATATCTATATAGTCCTGAAAAACAGGTGGTTGCCTTCTCATCACTAACTGGACTAGATACAAAAAGAACAGCAAAAGACGGTTATTTCTATGAAGTTCTTCAAGCTGAAGACTGGATGAATGCCTTGGAAAACAATCTTTTGGGCACCTATGGTGAAGAGTTAGAGGCATACCTCGAAACTATCCCAGATCCAAAAGATCCCACCATCATCCGATATAAAGTAAGGTTTTGAATGGTTTGGTTAATGAGTGGTGATATTTCGGATTTAGGATTTTGAGGGTGGAGTAGAATTAGGGAGCGGTAGTGAAATTAATGTTTAAAAATGATTGACCATATAGGACACATGAGAACATTTAGGTTTTATAAGTTCTGCATTTCCTGCATCACAAAGGCTTAGACAAAATCCAGGGTAATATGTTACCGAATGGATAAAAAAAATAGCCGCAGATTATGCGGCTATTTTTTTTAAATAACCTGTCAATTATTCTGCTGTATAACCTGTGTTTTGGTCAGCTCCTGTCAGGCCTGAATTGTTGTCTATTTCAACCTGTGGAATCGGTAACAAATCATTATAAGGTTTATATACCGAAATCGGTTCTGAAGGAAGTACATTCTGCCGTCTCCATCTTCGGATATCGCGGTTTCTGATTTGTTCTCCGGCAAATTCCACCCTTCTTTCGTGTTGGATTGCCCTGCGCATTTCAGCTTGGGTACTTGTTGGATATTGCGCTGTAGGATAAGGGGGCATGGCTACATCTGCTCTTGACCTTACCTGATTAATGTATTGTAAAGCTGAAGCAGGTCCGACGGTTTCATTTTCTGCTTCGGCCATCATCACAAGTACGTCCGCATAGCGGATTACCCGAAAGTTAATTCCAGATCGGGTGTCTTCATTTGGCCGCTTGTAAATCATCTGGTATTTTCTCCAACTCGGCCTTTCGATGTTTCCTTGGACATCACCGGCGGATAGTACACTTAGACCATTGTTAAAACTGTCCCCTATCCTAAAAAAGGAATAGGTTCCTCTCGGATCGTTCTTTTGGGCACCTCCTGCGACAGATTCAAATTCCGTAATCAATCCTACACTTGGGATAACATTTCTCCATGCGTTTGGACCGTATTCCTGTCCGCGGAAGGTTACCTCAGCGATACCGCTTCCGTCACCATTCCAACCCCCTGCATCTCCGTATTCTTCGGTGAACTGAACCTCCCAGACTGATTCTGAATTGTTCTCGTTCTCCTCCTCAAAATTGTCCAAGAATCGGTCTACCAAGCTATATTCTCCTGAGGAAATGACAGCTTGCAAAAGCGGTTTAGCCGCCGCAAAATCACCTCTAAATAGACGTGCCTTAGCTGCCAAAGCCTGGGCAGCACCCCTTGAGGCCCTTCCTGTATTTGCTCCGGTCAATTCACTCTTCAGTGGCAAGCCACTGATGGCGGTCTGTAAATCACTAAATATCAATTGATATACTTCTTCCTCGGAAGACCTTGCTAGGCCATCAGGGGTGGTTGCACTTGATGTCATTAGCGGGATGGGGCCCCAAAGACTTACCAGTTCAAAATTGGCCAATGCCCTAAGGAAATGAGCCTCCGCCACGATCCGGTTTCGTTGCGAATCCGTGATCTCTTCTGTGGCATTGGGTGCGTTTTCAAGTACCAGGTTAGCACGGTGTACTATTCTGTACCAACCTCTCCAGTTGGCCGTAACCAACGGGTTGGATGCGTCAAATACGTGATTGAGCACCTGAGCTCTTGAACCTTCCAGCTGTGGCCCACCAGTATCGGAATCATCTGAAAGTAAATCCTGCAGGAAGAAATACTCCCTGTTGTATAGATTGTTTGCCTGTAATCCGGCATATACCGAATTTACAGCTGCTTCCAACTGAGGTCCGGTTCGGTAAAAGGTCTCTATTCCCAGCTCATTCGGATTGATAGGATCCAATATTTCTTCGTCACAAGAAATAAATCCGATCATCAAAAACAGTAAGGTTATAATTGATTTTGATTTCATACTATATATTCGTTTAATTAAGAATTTGTTAGAATGTAAGCTGAAGTCCAGCCATAATGGTTCTCGCTGCCGGAAACTGTCCATAATCGATACCTGAACCCAACGTATTGTCGACACCCTCCCGGGCGGCTATTTCGGGATCGTATCCCGTGTAGTTGGTAAATGTCAAGAGGTTTTGGGAGGAAAGATAAACCCGCAGATTAGATATGTTTCCCCTACTAAATGAATCCAAAAATGGCTTCGGAACCGTGTATCCAACCGATAAATTTTTCAATCTCAGGTAAGATCCATCTTCAATCCAGCGTGAACTGGAACGGGCATTGCGGTTGGGATCACCGGATACTGCTCTAGGAACGTCCGTATTTGGATTTTCAGGTGTCCAACGGTCCAAAACTACCGTACTGGCATTGAATAACCGGGTCATCCCTTCGGTATGAAACCTCAATAAATTGAATATCTCATTTCCCTGCACACCCTGCCAAAACATCGTAAAATCGAAATTTTTATAATTGGAGGACAAATTCAGCCCATAGGTAAAATCTGGCAAATAATGTCCCAAATTGGTCCTGTCAGCATCGGAAAGGAGCGTTGCTTCTTCGTTGAATTTTCTGAACCGTATATCGCCTGGGGAAGCATTGGGTTGCTGACTACGATCATCTCCAACTTGGAAAATGCCATCCGTCTGCCAGCCATAGAAATAGGCAATCGGCTGACTCTCTTCTGTAAAGGTCATCGCATCCCCCTGAAATTGAGGACCAAAGATGGTTTTACCTGCTCCAAGCGATGTCAATTCATTGGAGACAAATCCAATATTCCCGTCAATTGAAAACTGGAAATCACCGGTATATTTTCTATAGCCCGCCGTAAATTCCAGTCCGCGGTTGGAGACATTGCCCACATTGGCTACGGGAGCGCGGTCATATCCCAAAGAAGGGGGGATCGGCACCTCAAGAATCATCCCTTCCGTGGTGTTGTCAAACCATTCAGCTGAAAGATTGAACCGGTCATCAAACAATCCCAAATCAAATCCTATATTCCTCATGACGGTCGTTTCCCAACGTAGATTCGCATTGGCCAGGGCAGATATGGTACTGGCTCCTTGCAGGGAACCCGCAAAATTATAGAAG
The DNA here is from genome assembly GCA_038209145.1 of Cytophagales bacterium. Lineage (GTDB taxonomy): Bacteria > Bacteroidota > Bacteroidia > Cytophagales > Cyclobacteriaceae > Lunatibacter. The sequence goes on from JBBQXZ010000200.1 coordinate 6,375, forward strand.
AAATCACTGTTGATCGTACCCTGATAAACATAGTCACCGCCGATTCGGTCATTACCCGTCTCTCCATAACTGGCACGAAGCTTCAAATTACTCACGGCTGGGATAGACTCCATAAATGATTCTTGGCTCAGTCTCCATCCCACAGACAAGGAGGGGAATGTCCCCCATTTGTTGGCGGGTCCAAATCGGGATCCACCATCCCTTCGAACGGATGCACTAAACAGATATTTCTGTTCATAATCATAATTCACCCTTCCTATATAGGAGATAAGTCCATATTCTGATTTATTACCTGAAGTAGTCTGATTCTGTACACCCCGCAATACCCTTACCTCATTTGTCAAGAAGTTTTGACCATTTCCCGTCAGTCCGGTGGAAACAAAAGTCTGTTGCTCCAGTACCGCCAAGGCATCTAGGGAGTGCTTTCCAAAGGTTTTACTGTAGGACAGCTGATTACTAATCAATGGTGAAACGAATGTTGAACGGTTTTGGGAAATAGATGCAAAAGGCTGAAAATTAAAATCTCCCGCATTGAACCTTGGTGTAAACTGGTCTTGCGTACCTATGCCTATGTCCATACCGACAAGAAATTTATATTTCAACCCCTCGTAGATGTCAATGTCCAAATAGGCCGTTCCCAGCAATTTAAAATCCTGTTGCCGATTGGTTCTTAAGGTGGCATTCAACACAGGGTTTTCCGGATCGGAACCGTCTAACCTATCTGGGGAACGAAATCCTCCCAATCGCTCCGGATCCCTCACAGGTATATAAGGCACCTGCTTCACCATGTGTTCGATTTGGCTCCTACCTCCCGACAATGGCTCGTTGGCCCGGTCGGAGTAGGCAAAAGTCAACGTCTGCCCTATCTTTATGCGGTTGTTGATTTTGAAATCCGTATTGGTACGGAATGAAACCCGCTCAAAACCGGTTCCTCTCATAATACCTTCCTGCTTGAAATAGCCAAAGGACACATTGTAAAGTGCGGTCTCCGATCCACCCGAGATAGCCACATTGTGGTCTTGGATGGGTGCCGATTGGAACATTTCTCCCTGCCAGTCCGTATTGACATTGGCAAATTCGCCCAAGTTGTTAAAACGCTGGGGGGCTGGTTGACCGCCATTGGATAATAGGTCTCTACCAAAGGCTATATACTGTTCCCTGTCTAATAGATCAAGCTGCTTCCAGGCAGTTTGCGTACCATAATAAGAATCCACAGACACCCTTGGCGCACCGATTTTTCCTTTTTTGGTGGTGACCAAAATCACCCCGTTGGCAGCCCTGGAACCATAGATCGCCGCTGCGGAGGCATCTTTCAACACCTCAATGGACTCGATGTCAGCCGGGTTTATCTGGTTCAATCCGCCAGCCGGTACGCCATCAATGACATAAAGTGGGTCATTGTTACCCACGGTACCGATACCTCGAACGCGGACAATTGGATTAGTTCCGGGTGCTCCTGCATTGGTTACACTTACACCGGCAGCCCGACCCTGCAAAGCAGAAGCCAAATTAGGTACTGGCAAAGCCCTGATTTGATCCGAACTAACGGAAGAAATGGCTCCGGTAACTTTGGCACGTTCCTGTGTGCCATATCCCACGACCACTACTTCAGAAAGTGCGGAGAGTTCTTGGTCCATCACCACATCGATGGTAACTCTGTTGCCAACCCTGATTTCCTGCACTTCAAATCCGATAAAAGAAAAACTCAGTACCGCATCTGCAGAAGGCACTTCCAGGGAATATTTGCCATCGATATCGGTAGCTGTACCTACGGTGGTGCCTTTAACTAAGACATTGACACCTGGCAAGGTCTCTCCCTCATCTTCCGAGGTGACCGTTCCGCTTACTCGAAAGAATTGAGATCCTTGGGCATTTGCATTATTAACCCCTATCAGGGTTACCAACAAACATAAAAAAACCGCTCCTGTCCTTATAATGACAAACGAACGGTTTTTGTAGAATTTTTCACGCATACAAAATGGTTTTATAGGTTTAAGTTTCATTTTAATCAATGGTTATGATTCACTATAACTCATAATAAAACCTTGATATAGGCAATTAATGAGGGCTTATTGAAACATTATCCAAAATTCAAAACTAATATAGGGCGAAATAGCTGAATCACAATTAATTTTTTTTGTTTTATTTCGACAACATCTTCCATTTAATAATTACGTTTTTTGGCAATTAAAATAAAACAGTTTGAAATTGAATTTAACAACATATTTTACTAAAAATTGGGTGACAGTAAAAGAATTCCATTCCAATTAAGACAAATACAAAATCCCAGAAAATTACATTCCACTGTGATTTAAAAAAAAATTCCTGCTTTTACCATTGCCGACATCGCATACGCTCAACCAATCTCCCTCCAATCCTTCTGTGTCACTTGTCACCAAGAGGAAACCGTTTTTTTGTTACCTTTGACCCAACAAATCAATATTAGCCATGACA
>JBBQXZ010000201.1:0-8827 GCA_038209145.1 Cytophagales bacterium
ATCTAAATTTTGTCTTCATGGTTTTACACCAATAAAATCCCATTTTGAAGGTATTACAGAGAAGTATCAATCCTCTTTGCTTAACACCTTTACCTGAATAAAACCACCTAAGAAAACACAAGCACCCAGTTCCTTCCAACCCCAGCGTTCAAAATAGCTATCATAGTCCGGCAAGTTCTTCCGAGGGTGACAAACAAAAATGCGAAAAATCCCAATCATGATTTTTGTAAAAGTCCGCCTATGTGGAACGGGATAAAAGTCAGCAAAAATCCACTCCGTTTGTGGATTTACAATTTGATCAACTTTGCTAAAGAGCAACGCTAACTGTTCATTCGTCAACACATCCAAGAAATAGTGGGCGAGGATAAAGTCGGGACGCAATAATGTAAGTTCAGAGAAATCCGCACTGTGGATAAAATGGACTGTTGCAGGAGGTGGCCCGTAAAATCTTCTTTTAGCCTTACGGATCATGGCGGAGGAGGCATCCATAAAGTAAAGGCTCCCTTGAGGGCCTATTCTTTCCAAAATTTCAGGCAAATTTCCACCCGTACCACCTCCAAGCATAAGGACTGTACAACCAGGCTTCAACCTGTCCAAAAAATATGTTTTGCTATTTATATATTCATCCCCTAAAAACAACTTGGAAATAGGGTCATACATCCATGCTATTCGGTTATAGGTATTCAAATGATTTACCAACCTGTCCTCCATTTACGCCAGCAGAATTAAGACCCCAGGTAGAAAAAAAGCAATTTCCAGTTTTCTTCTTATTTTTTCACTCGGTTCTTTTCCTTCCAAAAAGTACCTAACATGCCAGGAAAACATAATCAGGACGATTAAGGTGAAAACATGATACGCCGATGGAAGCAGGAAAAAGAAACCCAGGATATACACAATTCCCCCTACACCCAACCATAACAAAAGCTGTTTCGTTTTTTCAATTCCCAGGGTGGACACAAGGGATTTTTGCCCCGCTTGCTGATCCGACTGCTGATCCAGCAAGGAAAGAAAGACCAGGTTGAACCAGGCCAACAAAAGATATGCAACCGCATAATAAATCCATTTCCAGTTGGTCAGCTCTTCAAAACCTTGCATCAGCGGGAGCAATAGCAGCCCTGCCACATAAAGGAAGGCGATGATGCTTTCTTTCAACGGCCCTAATTTTTCCTTGAACCGTTGGGTAAGCACCATCCCAACTAAAATCAATGCGGCAAGAAATATGCCTGTGAGGAAAATGGTTGTTGATGGCAAAAAGACCCAAGCCAAACCCAACACCACCCCGGTTGCCAGTAAGGCCAAAATAATCAATATTACAAAATGGTCACGGTGATAAAGATGTCGGGGAGATCCCAGGTTTCCCGGGGAAAATTGCGCATCCAGCAAGTGGTCAAAGGTATAAATGACCCATACAGACAGCGCAAGGATCAAGTAAGCAACACCCGATAGATGCACATCCAAAAGCCTGGCAAAGAAATACATGCCCGCACATGCACCCAAAGCCACATCGATAGACAGGTAGTGGGATATTCGGTAAGAGAAAACCAACCAAGCAGACATTTGACAAAGTTAGCCAATAGCGTAGGGATATTACATCAAAAAGACGTAAATTCAAGCCTTCACAAAATGTGTTTACAATCAAGCTGCTATCGGATGAAAAAATGGATGTTTGCCCTGCTTATATTGCTGGGCGTTGAAAGCCTGGCACAAAACCAGGAAGGAATTCGGGTGGCCTGTGTCGGCAACAGCATTACCGAAGGACCCGGAAGGGATAATATCAACAGCTATCCCCTGATGATGCAAAAGTTACTTGGGAATGCCTATTGGGTAAAAAATTTCGGCGTGAGCGGAAGTACGTTGCTCAAAAAGGGAGACCTGCCGTACTGGGATCAGGAACAATATACAGAGGCACTGGAATTCAAACCGGACATCCTTATAGTTAAATTGGGAACCAATGACTCGAAACCGCAAAACTGGAAATTCAAGGAGGAATTCTTGGACAATTACATTGAACTGATCGAATCCATCAAGGAAGTGATGCCAGAAGATGGCAAGGTATATATATGTTTGCCCGTTCCTGTCTTTGAGGATAATTGGGGCATTACTGAGCGCGTTCTCGTCAAAGAGATGCGCCCTTTGCTGAGGAAGGCAGCAAGAGCTACCGGAGCTAAGATTATCGACTTGCACAACCCATTTGTCAAAAAGGCTGGGTTGTTTGGGGATGGTGTTCACCCCAACGCCGAAGGAAATGCGCAAATGGCGGAACTTATTTTCAATATTATCAGCGAATAAATGACCCCATTCACTTGGAAGAAGTTTCTGGTCATTACCAGCATCCTTGGCATAGTTTATAGTGGTGTCCTAAAAGCACAAACCGTTTATGAGCTTCCCGAAAAGGCCGAGCGGGTTTTGTTTTTGGGGAACAGCATTACTTACGGGGCGCATTATGTGAATTATGTGATTGCTTACCTTCACCTAAAGTATCCCGATCGGGATTTTGAGTTTATCAATGTGGGCTTGCCCAGTGAGACCGTTTCTGGACTTTCCGAACCGGGACATGCCGATGGAAAATTTCCCAGACCGGATCTGCATGAGCGGTTGGATCGTATTTTGGAAGAAGTCAAGCCTGATTTTGTGTTTTCCTGCTACGGGATGAATGACGGAATATACCTCCCCTTTGAGGACGGGAGATTTTTGAGCTATAGAAACGGGCAGGAAAAGTTGCATCAAAAAGTGACGGCAACTGGCGCAGGCCTTATTCACCTGACTCCTCCCATTTATGATGAAAAGAAAGGAGCTGCTTATGCCAATGTGCTGGACATTTATAGCAGTTGGCTGCTGAGCCAACGATATACCCAAGGCTGGCAGGTAATTGACTTGCATTGGCCCATGCGGAAGTTTTTGGAAGAAAAGCGAGAGGAATCACCGGAATTCTTTTTGGCTGATGACGGGGTTCATCCCAATGAGACGGGACACTGGCTTATGGCCAGGGAGCTGTTGCTGGGAATCGGCGAACATCAGGTGGATGGACTTGATTCCCATAGGGACTATTTTGATAAACAAGGGAGGGGACTGGAAATTTTCGAGTTGGTTGAGCAATACCAGTCCATTACAAAAGATGCTTGGTTGACACATATTGGGCATAAAAGACCCGGGATGAATACCGGAATTCCACTGGAAAAAGCAAGGGAGGAAAGTAGAAATTACTTGAAACAAATCATTGACTTTTAGGGTCAAGTAATCGATAATCTAGGTGATTACATGCTAATATACAGCTAATTATAAAAGGAAAAGGTAAGTTTTTAGGAATTACCATTGTTGGTTTAATGCGAAATTCCACTCCATTTAAATGAGAGGCATGGTTCATGCCTCCAGCTATTCTTGTCTGAACAGCGGATATCCTAATTTTTATTCAAATGGAAAGAATACGAAAGACTTCAAACTTTAGAAAAGCCAAATTTAAAATTGCCCATTTACCGAAGCTCTTTGTGAAAGCGGCAAAGATCTGGAATGCAAATAACCCGTGGAGATTGGGGGCAGTTGTTGCCTATTACGCCGTATTGTCCTTGCCGGGATTGTTAATTATTATTATTAACTCGGTAGGAGCTATTTGGGGGACTGAAATTGTACAAGGACAGATTACAGGTGAAATTTCCGAAGCTATAGGTCCGGACGCAGCCCAGGCGGTGATCGGTATTATAGAAAATACCCAAGAGGACGGCAGAACCTTGTTTGCGACCATACTTGGCGTTGGGGTATTAATTTTTGGAGCAACTGGGGTTTTTTACCAATTGCAAATATCCATGAATGAAATATGGGGGGTAAAGGTAGATCCCAAAGCCGGGTTTATTAAAATCATTAAGGACAGGGCTCTCAGTTTGGCGTTTGTTTTGGCCATTGCCTTTTTACTAATCATAAGTTTCGTTGTTTCCACGGTACTAACTGTGGTGAGCACCTACCTTTCCCGACTTTGGGAACCCGGATACGTGATCGTTGCCCAAGTTGTGGAATTTGCGTTTTCCACAGGTGTGTTGGGCGTATTATTTGTCCTTATTTTTAAATTTATGCCCGATATGAAAATCAGATGGAATTCCGTTTGGCTGGGTGGATTTATCACCGCATTTCTGTTCAATTTGGGCAAAATTTTATTAAGCCTTTATTTTGGGATCTCTGAGCCCGGATCTACTTATGGGGCCGCAGGATCGGTGGTGTTGGTACTGTTATGGGTTTCTTATTCCTGTTTAATTCTGTTTTTTGGAGCAGCATTCACCCGCGTATATGCCGAAAGGTACGGCCCAAAACTTCATCCCGAAGACTATGCCATGATTGTGGAAACCAAAGAAGTAGTGGTAGAAAAAGGAAGAAAAAATGCCAAATGATAGGGCTAAACCTTGAGCAAATCCTGACTAGTTGATACTAATATCCTCACAAATTTCAATACTTCCCAATCGAATCCGGTCTAGCCGCTTTTTATAAATAATAAGGGCTTATTGCAGGAGTGAGAAGGAAACTAAATTCAACGGGTAGCTTAAGAGAATTTGTTTTTGGTTCCTAATTTGTTATCAATACCTTTAACCATATTCTCATGGCAGTCTCAATTCCAAAGATTTTAAATCCATCCAAATTCATGACCATCAAATTCCATTTAATTGTGCTTAGCCAAGCGATTATCGCTTCTTGGCTTGTGGGTTGTGCTATAAATCCGGTGACCGGCAAAAAGCAACTGGTCTTCATGTCTGAAGCACAGGAAATTGGCCTGGGCAAGGAATCCGACCCTCAGATTACGTCATTTTTCGGTGTTTACGAGGATCCCAAGTTGCAACAATTCATTACCGAAAAGGGATTGGAGATGGCTGCCATTTCGCATCGCCCCAAATTGAGTTATGAATTCAAAATCGTTGATTCCCCTGTGATCAATGCGTTTGCGGTGCCGGGAGGGTTTGTATATTTTACCCGAGGTATTATGGCACACTTTAACAATGAAGCGGAATTTGCCGGGGTGTTGGGACATGAAATCGGACATATCACGGCCCGCCATTCTGTGATCCAGCAGCGAAATCAACTGCTCGGTCAGTTGGGTATGATTGCAGGGGTCATGTTGGTACCCGAGCTTTCGCAGTTTGCGGAACCCATGTCCCAAGGAATGCAATTGGCCTTGCTGAGCTTTGGAAGGGATGCGGAAAGACAGTCTGACAAATTGGGTGTGGAATATTCATCCAAAATTGGGTATGATGCAGTCGAAATGGCCGGTTTTTTCGAGACACTGGAACGTCAGCAGGCTAAATCCGGTGGAAGTGATATCCCTGATTTTCTATCCTCCCACCCTTCTCCGGCAGAACGGAACATCACTGTGGCAAAGCTGGCTCTCGAATGGCAGGAAAAGCTTAAACTTAAAAATGCGGAGGTAAACAGAAACAGTTATCTTCAAAGAATTGATGGCTTGATATTAGGTGAAGACCCCAAACAGGGCTTTGTTGAGAACGATATTTTTTACCATCCCGTGCTTAAATTCTCCTTTCCAATCCCAAAAGACTGGAATCTTCAGAACACGCCTCAACAAATACAGATGACACCAACAACTGGGGAAGCCTTACTGATGTTGACATTGGCTAAGGGTACTTCTCTCACAGAAGCTTCAGGTTCCTTGTTGGAGCAATATAAGCTGGAGCTGGTTGAATCCAAGGAAGAAAAAATCAATGGGCTTCCGGCCTTGGTGATAACTGCTGATCAGATACAGGAAGAACAAACCATTCGGGTTCATGTCAGCCTCATACAATTTGATGGAAATATCTATGCAATCATGGGAATATCTAATTTGGCGAATTCACCTACCTATTTGCCCATTTTTCAACGCACCATGCGTGCCTTTCAGGAATTGAAAGAGGCTGACAAATTAAACAGGAAACCTGACGTGGTCCGGATAAAAGCAGTACCCAGAAAGATGACACTCCAAGCAGCCTTACAGCATTTCAGTATGCCGCAGGATCGCATGGAAGAATTGGCAATACTCAACGGCATGTCACTAGAAGACACCCTTGAAAAGGGCATGATGATCAAAGTCGTTGGGAAGTAAAGAAATCTCCTTAATTTTATCCCATACACCGATCAAATTGATTTTCAATCTAATATGAACGATGTTTCATTGATTAGGAGCTAAATGGATGCTTAAGCTTCGGCAGCGAAAGATAGAAACGATAAAAGATGTAAACAGTTCGGCAGGCACAGGCCAACCTTATCCCCTATAGAAAACCAACGAATATGGAGTCCCGGGACAGCCGCATTTCTAAATTTTATGGTCTCTGTTGGGGACAGATGTATAAGGTCCAAGTTAAAGCCGGGATCATTTGGTTAGTTGTAACCATTGCCGGTTATTTTTTCACGATAATTCCAGGATTATTCCTCCATATCCTATGCACCTTGGACGCAGCATATAGTAAGCCCCGCTAAATAACCTGAGTTCGGTTGTTACTTGCCCAAGGTAGAGGCTAAGCAATAATTACCACGGATGCAAGCCCGTGGCAAATGAATGAAAACTGAATTATTTTGGGAGCATAGTTGCCTTTTCCAGTAACAATGATGACAAATCCAATTAATTAATTCTCTTCTCATACTAGTTTGTCTAATAGCCGAACTCAAATAATAAAATTCAATTTCGACTAAGGGTAAATCAGAAGAAGGGTGTCATGGATTAAACAACATTACTATAATCCATGATAAAAGCATCTAACTCCGTTAAAATCTTGTACCTTCTTGTCGCATTGGCATGGGGGTTGCCGTCTTTTCTTAGTGCACAGGAAGTGCAACCAGCCCATTTCGGGCTGCTTTATCCGCTCAGTACCCAAGGAACATTTTCCCCTCAGCACATCAATTATTTCAGTGTTCATGCGCTTTCCGGAATTTCGGGCGGGGAAAGGGGACTGGCCGTATATGGCCTTGCCGGTATCATCAGAGGCGATGCCGAAGGTCTTCAGGTGGCGGGCTTGGTTAACCTCACCGAAGGAACCCTCCAAGGTGTCCAAGTTGCAGGGCTATTGAATAAAGCGGGTAGCTCCAGCGATGGGATTCAGATTGCGGGCCTTGTCAACCTCAGCCCGGGAAATACACCCGTTCAAATTGGCGGATTGTTTAATAAAACAGACAAAGCGGATGCCATCCAGATTGCCGGCCTTATAAATATTACAGGGGAGGCAGATGGGGTACAGGTGGCAGGTCTGGGTAATTTTACCGCACGAATATCAGGCTTACAAATTGCCGGCTTGGTCAACATGGCTGAAGAGGTTAAAGGCTCTCAAATCAGCGGGCTGATCAACCGGGCCAAAGTGGTCAGGGGAGTGCAAATCGCAGGCCTGATCAATATCGCTGACAGCAGTAATTACCCCATAGCGATCATCAACCTCATCAAAACCGGCGAAAAACGGATCGGGTTAGGAACCGACGAAAACCTGTCCACCATGCTGAGTTTTCGGTCAGGGGGCAGCAAAGTGTACGGCCTAATCGGGGTGGGAACCAATCTCCAATATCCTGAACTCGCCTATGGATTTGAAGCAGGCCTGGGGCTCGTGCTTCATGACCACAACAGCTTCAGATTGGATCTGGAGGCGTTTAATTTGTTTATGACGGATTTTCAGGGCGGTGAATACTCCAAATCAGGAATAAGACTTCTCCCCGCTTTGCGATTGGGACAGGGACTGCAGCTTTACGGAGGCCCCAGCCTGAATTTCATGCACACGGACAATTCCAACCGTTACCGTTCCGGAGGCCTAGAGATTTGGGGAACCCAGCGTTGGGGAGATTATCGGTCACTGGATTTAGGCTTTACGGTAGGTATTCAACTCACGCTCTAATTCAAATAAGTGATAAGTTTTAAGTATATTTCTTGCTCCATCAGGTTGACAACTAGCTGTGACAGATCAGACTATTTCTGCAGGATTTTCCCTGGATGAACCCACCTTTGAGCTGGTTTTCAAAGCGCACTACGGGGCACTGCATGCTTATGCCAATGTCATCCTAAAAGACACCGAAGGCGCTGAGGAAGTCGTTCAGACGGTTTTCTTAAAACTTTGGGAAAAAAGATTATCGTTGCAGATAACTACTTCCCTCAAAGCCTACCTGTACAAGGCAGTCTATCATGACAGCTTAAATCACCTCAAGCACCAAAAGGTGCGGCAACGGCATTTGGAACAAACACACAATACAATGAATCAGCAATTGTCCCCGGATAACTCACAAATCATGGAAGGCCAGGAAAAGGAATTGGTGAACCGCATCCAGCAAACCTTGGACGCGCTCCCCGAAAAGTGCCGGATGGTGTTCCATTTGAGCCGATTTGGGGAGCTGAAGTATGGCGAAATTGCAGCGCAAATGGGAATATCCCTCAAAACAGTTGAAGCCCATATGTCCAAAGCCTTGAAAACCCTCCGGCTGGAACTAGCAGAATTTTTGCCGTTGGTAATTTTAATCCTTCAACTCCTAATCAGGCCATGGAACCAATGAACGACGATCTGCTCATCAGATACCTGCTGCGGGAGACAACAGCCGCAGAAGACAAAGCCGTCCATATCTGGATGGAGGCCGATCCGATCAACGAGAAACGGTATTCGGAGCTGCGATGGATTTGGGAAAGCAGTAAAAAGATTTCTCCAGCCGAAATTCGGGACACCGATCATGCTTGGCAGCGCTTCAAAGAAAGAAGAGAATTGTTGCCCTCTAAAGTCGCAAAACACCGCTTCCTCTTGTCTTCGACCTGGATACGGGTAGCTGCCTCCTTGACCTTGCTGGTAGGGTTCATTTGGACATTCACCTTTTTTCTTCCTCACAATGGAATGGCCTA
>JBBQXZ010000202.1:0-8746 GCA_038209145.1 Cytophagales bacterium
GTATGCTGATAGACAATTCCATCATCGTCTTGGACAATATCAGCCGAAAACGAAGGGAAGGATTGGAACTCTTTAATGCATGCGTCACCGGTGTAAACGAAGTAATGTCCGCCCTCATCAGTTCGGTTCTGACAACCTTGGCGGTATTTATACCCCTGATTTTCCTTAGTGGTATTTCAGGTGCCTTATTCTATGATCAGGCGATTTCTGTGGCAGCCATCCTGTCAGTTTCACTGCTGGTAGCTTTTATCCTGCTTCCCTTGCTCTATAAGGTGTTCTTCACCAACCGTGAAGGGAAAGTGGAAAAAGAAGACAGTCGATTTTTTCTATGGCTGTTAAAAGGTTATAAAAGTATTTATAAGCAGCTTTTCGCCTATCGGAGAATAAGTTTGCTTTTTCTATTGGCTTTGATACCATTATTGCTGTCTATCAGTCAACGCTTACCCGTGTCAGGTTTGCCCCCTATTCAAAAATTTGACACCATGGTACAGTTGGATTGGAATGAGCCTATACATGCCACCGAAAATAAACGACGGCTTCAAGCCTTATTGGCAGAAATGGATGGCAGCTATACCCACGCCGAAAGTGATAACGGTGTGCGTCAGTTTTTACTGTTTGAAGGAGAGAGTTCCATACAGCAAGCATCCCTTTACCTGATGTTTGCGGATCAGGAGCAGAAGGATCGGGAGGAGGAGTGGCTTGCACGCTTCTTTAGGCAACGCTATCCTCAAGCTACGGTGGAACTTCAGGATGCCCCAAATGCCTTCGATCAGTTGTTCAGTTCGGACCTGCCCAACTACGAGGTCCGTTGGAAAGATCTGGTGAGCAAAAGACCCATAGATGAACCTCGCATGGATCAATGGCTGGGTGAATTACCAGTAGCTGAATGGGAAAGAGGATCAAATTTACAAAAGGAATCCTCAGTCGTTTTTCGGATTGACCAGGAAAAACTTGCCCTGTATGGCGTACCTGTTGAGCAGCTATTGCAGCAAGTCCAGAAGCTTTTTGGCAGTTACCTCATCACGGATATCAAGCGTTTCGGAGAGATCACACCCATCAAATTGAAGGAAAGTCCGGTGGATTTCCAGCAGCTTCTGCGAACCAACTATGTGTACGGAGTCGACCTAACGCCATATTTGCTGGGCAATTTCGTGACGGCTGCCTATGACAATCACTACAAATATGTGACCGCCGACCGCAGCGGGGTCTATCAGTCTGTAACCCTGACCGAAAGCAATCCGACCATTCACGATGCCGCGTTCAAGGAATGGGGATCAACTCGAAATTTAAGTATTGAATTTACGGGCCAGTATTTTCAAGACCAGGAGACCATTCGGCAATTGATTGGAATTTTGATGATCTCGGTACTTCTACTTTATTTTATCCTGGCAGCGCAGTTTGAGAGTTTCATCCAACCACTCATCGTCATCTTGACCCTGCCGTTGGGGGTGGGAGGTTCATTTCTGGTTCTTTGGCTTACCGGAACATCGCTCAATGTGATGTCAGCCATCGGACTTGTCGTTATGCTTGGAATCATGGTGAACGATGCCATTCTAAAGATAGACACGATCAACCGACTCCGGGTACAGTACGCAGGCCTGGCTAACTCAGGGGCTCGGGAAGTGTTGGAAAAAGCAATTTACCAAGCTGGTGAGATCCGGCTAAAACCCATCATAATGACGTCAGTGACTACCATTTTGGCATTGCTCCCAGTGGTTTTCAGTGCGGGATTGGGGGCTGATTTGCAACGCCCTCTCGTCTACAGTGTCATTGGCGGGTTGACTGTTGGCACGTTCACTGCCTTGTTCTTTGTACCTTTGGCTTATTGGTTTACGGTTCCTGGCATCCGTACAAACCTTGGTTTGGCAGGTAAACCAGCTTCAAGCAAAAAATTAGTTTGATGGCTTAGACCCGACTTGAAAACCTGAGTTCGATTATTCGGCAAACTGGCAATACAATCATCTGGTTAAATTATTTCCGATATCGATCCTGGTTTAAAATCTAGGATGTCAGATAAACCGTTTTGGGGTTTTGGCGGGAATGGGTAGGCCGTATTGGGGGGCATGCGGCCAAAACGGGGAGATTTACGCTATTTTTACCTTGGGTTGAAACCAAGGGCAATCAAATCGACCACTCCGCTGGAGTTTTGGGGGAAGGTTGTTTTACGAAAGATTGGTTCTTGGGTGGAATTTAGACAACTTGTTGATAGGGCGTTGTGGTTGTAAATAAAGGTGTAAAAAACAATCGAACTCAGGTTACAAGACTTATAAAAAGGTAAGTATTTTCTTTCGGAAAACTAACTCATATTCATTTTCCCATTCTAGGATACCCTTTTTAAATGATTATTTATCCAAGTTAATCCTTTCGGCTTTCTTGACAATTTGATGGATGATTTGGTCGAGTTCGCAGGCAGAATCGAGGATCAACTTGTAAAGATTCTCCTTACCCAGATCTTCTTCCAAGGTATCCATGGATTGAACCAGACCCATTAATCGGGACAAGGGGGAACGAACAATATGAGATTGCATCCATGCAATTTCCTGAAGGCGGGTATTTTGGTCTTCTACTGTTTCAATGTACTTTGCCTGATCGGTAATGTCATGGGCCAGGATTACTTAGGCCTTTTTCCCCATAAAATCAATATAATTTCCCTTAATATCTACCGTGATTATATCCCCGTTTTTTTTAAGGTGCCTAACAATCACAGAATCGGGAAAAGGCATTCCTCCCTCAAGCTTTTGTTTGAATTCTTCCCAGATTTTGTAATCTTCCTTGGGTCGGATATCCGGCAATCGCATGGAAAGAAATTCCTCCCGGCTGTAGCCATAATGATTGATGGTTGCCTTATTCACATCCAAAAATCTGTAATTGCTGCAGCAATACAAATACATGGGAATGGGACTAAGGTGAAAGAGATCCTTGTAACGTTTTTCAGAATCTATAAGGCGGTCCGAGGCCTGTTTACGTCCAAGGCTATAGACAATGCTTTTATGAAGGGTACTTGGGGTGATTTCGTCCTTGATCAAATAATCAGCTACTCCATGTGACAGACTTTCAATCCCAAAGGCCTCATCATTATATCCCGTCAACACGATAAGACAAATGTCTTCAGCCAATCGGGCTATTTCCTGAATCAGTTCTTTGCCATTTTTATCGTGTAACGTCAGGTCCAACAGGATAAGATCATACCCTCTTTTTAATGATAATTGTTCTTTGGCTTCTCGAAAGCTCGTTGCTGTATAAATCTCAGGATCTGACAATCCCTCTCGCAAATACTCCTCTATTAAAAAAAGGTCTCCCTCATTATCCTCCACAACCAACACCCGGTAAGAAACCATCACTCTATTCATGCAACTAATCGTTATTTGAAGAAAAAATTCAGGGTTTTCCGTAAAACCCTTCCTAAATAATACTTTTTTTATTTATCAAATAATGAAAGAAATATATTCAAATACAACCAAAATTTACCTATTTACAGAAATCCTTTGAAAAAGAAATAGTGACATAGCGGAAGATATTTTCTATTATATTTCAGAAACACTTCATCTACTATCAATTTTTCCCAAAAGCCCTACCTGGCAACTCCACGCGAAAGGAATCAATATTTCCATTGTCCTGTAAGGTTACATAGGCCGTTTTGCCGTCTTGCCCCCCAAAGGCAATATTGGAAGGTTTGCTTCCTGACATAGCTATTTCCTGGAGCAATTTACCCTCAGGAGAGACTTTAGCCACAGTTCCTTTGCCGTGGCGTGTGATATAAAGGTTGCCTGCCGTATCGCACCGCATTCCGTCCATCCCAAAATCTTCGAATTGAATCAATAGCCGTTTATTGCTTATTTCACCCAACGGTGAAAGATCGTATGCCCATACATTTCGTTGCACGGACTCATTCACATAAAGGATTTTATTATCCGGACTTACCTCAATTCCATTCGTTGTTCCCATGTTGGATTCCAGCAGCACAAATTCTCCCGAACCATCGACGCGCCATATGTTTCCGGTGCCATTTTTCCAGCTTGGGTCAGAAGCAAAGACGATATCGTTGTCCATGATGGCAATGTCATTTGGTTGGTTCAATTCCGGATGATGTGCATAGACCTTGATTTCGAGGGTATTCATTTCCACCTGAAGCACATTATGTCCCGTATAGTCTGCAATCAACATGTCTCCAGTACTGCTGAAACGGATCCCATTTCCGGTACTTCCGGATGGCAACTCAACAAACAGGGAAACTTCACCTCCAGGGGTAACCTTTCCGATGGTGCCCTCCCTAAAAACATTGACCACATACAAATTGCCTGAACTGTCCACTGCAGGACCCTCTATTCCCGAGGTAAACTCCCCTTTTGTAGTAAAGGGTTTGGCTTGATACAAAACTTCCTGTTCTTGGTTTTCCATGTCATTGTTCGTGTTTTGCTTAGTCGGAGAGCTACAGGCCATAGCAACTGGTATGATGGCTAAATAATGTGTTATTTTCATAGTTGATAAACGGGGAAGAAGCTTGTAACACAATTGATTGCCCTTAAGCGACATTTATTAAAATTTCAAATGAAATTAAAAATACAACCATTATTTCAAAAAAACTGCTGACAAGGCGTTTTTTTGGATAAAATTTGCAAGAATCGATGAGGGTTTTATATGTTGGTATACGAACCGCAACCTGAAGCTTCTTAAATGGGTGATGGTATTCTCATAGAATAGGATTTGCAGAAACAATAATAATACCATAAATTCAGAAGTTTTTAATTTATCCCGTATAATTCACCCCACATGAAAAAAATAGAAAGAAGATCAACCCTAAAAAAGCTCTTTGCTTCTCTGGCCGGGTTTGCAGGAATCAGTGCAGTGGCTAATGCAAATACAGAGGCTACACCTGAAAAGGAAGTTTTTAATATTGTAGAGGATCAGGATGTCCCCCTGTTTTCCGGTGCCACCAAGTTGGGCAACATGGTTTTTATAGCCGGAAAAGGGGCGCATTTTGAAGGTGACATCAAAGCCCATACCGACCATGTTCTCAAAGAACTTGAAAAAGAACTCGTAAAAGCCGGTTCCTCTATGGAAAAGGTACTCAAAGTCGGTGTGTTTTTGCATGATTTGAATGATTACGCAGGCATGAATGAGGTCTTCCGGGGACGCTTTGGCAAAAAACCACCGGTAAGAACCACGGTTGCTACCTATGGTGGTGTGCCTGGTGACTCATTGGTAGAGATGGACTGTATTGCCTATATTTAACTTTCAAAATTCTTACTAATAAACCCCTAAACCTCCACCCACTTGAAGAACGAAAGATTATTCCAAGGATTAATAGTAGCTGCATTCATTATCCTGTTAATTGCTTTACTATTGGTTTTCATGGGAAATATCCCAGCCACGGGACCTTTGTTAATCAGTTTTTTCATTCTGCTAGGCATCGGGTTTAGGGGTTTTAAACAGCTCAAGGGATACACCTATACCACCATGATTTTTGCGGGGGTATCTGCAGCCATGTTCTATCCCCAATACCTTACAGAATACAACGGGTATGCGTATAGTAATCTGATCACTCCTCTGATTCAGATTATTATGTTTGGAATGGGTACATCAATGTCCGTCCGTGACTTTGTGGGAGTGGCAAAAATGCCAAAGGGGGTCCTTATCGGCCTAACTTCCCAAATTACTATCATGCCGCTTTTGGGTTTTATCCTTGCCAGTTTTAGTGGCTTTCCGCCGGAAATAGCCGCCGGAATTATACTCATTGGTTGTTCTCCATCGGGTCTGGCATCCAATGTAATGAGTTATCTGGCCAATGCTAACTTGGCCTTATCCATTACCATCACGGCCATTGCTACGATATTGGCACCATTTACAACTCCGCTATTGATGAAACTGTTGGCAGGCACCTTTATACAAATAGATGTCTGGGATATGATGTGGAGCATTGTCAAAATGGTTATTTTTCCGATCGGAGGGGGCTTGATATTCAACCGTTTTCTAAGTGGCAAGGCAAAATGGCTCGATGATGCCATGCCGCTGGTTTCCATGATTGGGATTGGAATCATTATTACCATTATCACGGCAGCTGGAAGGGACAGCCTACTCGAAATAGGTGGACTGTTGATTATTCTGGTATTAATTCACAACCTGATGGGCTACAACCTCGGCTACTGGGTAAGTAAGCTGTTCCGGCTAGGGGAACGAGATTGCCGGACAATTGCGCTGGAAGTTGGGATGCAAAATGGTGGCTTGGCTTCCGGTTTGGCGAAGGAAATGGGTAAAATAGCAACGGTTGGCCTGGCAGCTGCGGTTTTTGGCCCACTGATGAACATTACAGGTTCCGTACTTGCCTCCTACTGGCACCGCAAACCTCCCAAAGATGACCTACCAGATTAATCTCCATAAATCCACTCCTTGAAAGTCCGGAATAGTTCTCAGTTACTGCTTATCCTGACTCTTATTGGGTTGGGATTTTCGGCTTTCCTTTTTTGGTCGGGATTCAATGCTTTTGTTGGACCCACATTGATTGGATCCTTGGTGGTGTTGGGACTGGGGTTTTCACTACACCCCTTATTGAAAGGTTATCTCTATACGTTGATGATTTTAGTGGCTGCAACCATAGCACTGCTGTATCCCCAGCCATTTACAGAATTCCGGGGTTATCCCCTCAGCCAGCTCATCATTCCCCTCTTGCAGTTTGTGATGTTTGGAATGGGCAGCTCCATGACTATCCAAGATTTCTCCGGAGTCGTCAAGTTGCCAAAGGGGGTTTTGGTTGGGTTGGGGTGCCAACTCACCATAATGCCGGTATCGGGTCTGTGGATCGCCAATTGGAGCGGATTTCCCACTGAAATTGCCGCCGGAATAATTTTGGTGGGTTGCTCCCCAAGTGGTGTCGCTTCCAATGTCATCAGTTTTTTGGCCCGTGCAAATTTGGCGCTGTCCATTACCATCACCGCCCTTTCTACCTTGCTTGCCCCATTGACCACTCCCCTGCTGATGAGCTGGCTGGCAGGATCCTATATCGAGATCAATGTATGGGACATGATGTGGAGTATTTTTAAGCTGGTAATTTTCCCCATAGTTGCGGGCCTTTTGTTCAACCGCATCCTACAGGACAGAGCCAAGTGGCTGCAAAAATTGATGCCTACAGCTTCCATGGTTGTTATAGCCTTGGTCATCGTTCTCATTACCGCCTCCGGTAGGGACAATCTACTCGATATCGGTGGGTTGTTATTAGTTATTGTGCTATTTCACAACTTACTTGGTTATAATCTGGGCTATTGGGCAAGCAGACTCTTTGGACTGGACGAACGGGATAGCCGAACGATTGCATTGGAGGTGGGGATGCAAAATGGAGGTATGGCCGGCGGTCTGGCCAAAGAAATGGGGAAATTGGCTACTATTGGCTTGGCACCGGCGGTTTTCAGCGTACTTCAAAACATCACGGGATCCATTCTGGCTTCTTTCTGGCAAAGAAATCCACCAAAATCCTAGGGATTGAGGGCATAAACTTGCACCCTTCCGTTGTTGAGCGAATAAATTACATAGGTTTTACCCTGAACGGATAAAGTCTGGATATCCCGAACATCGCCCCGAACCATGAGACCAGCCGATGAAGAAGATTTTGTTGCGAAATTTCCTTCCCCATCCCCCAAGAATACAAACCCATAGTTGGCATCCTGTTGGCCAGTGCTTACCCGTGTTTTGGTCAAATTGCCGCCAGTCAAAATATCTGAGTGACCGTCCCCATTTATATCAGATACCGCCATCGCATACATGGGGGAAAACTGCGCCTCCCGGGGAAGCGGGATAAAGGTGAAGTTGGCCTTACCATCATTTTTAAAATACCCCGATTTCAAAGTGACCGTAAGGAGCGTGTCAGCCCCTTCCAATTGATCAGAAGTAAAAAACTTTTCAACGGGTGTTGTCGCAAAAGTACGGTAATCCGAAAATTTCCCCTTGATAATGGGAAGCTGGCCTACCAATTCATCCCGGCTAAACGCAAAGGCATTGGTGTCTGCCATGTAATAGGTAAATATGGGGTCTATGGATCCATTCCCATCAAAATCCTTGGATATAAGCCGCATGGGTTGCTGCTCACTGGTCTGATACGGATTGTTTTCACCCTGATTCCCCATCAGCAGATCCACCGCACCATCCCCGTTCAAATCAGCCGAAGTGATGTGCTTCCACCATCCGGAGCTGCCTTGCGGAAAGGCATCGGCTTTTAGCTCAAAAGATTTTCCTTCCTGATTTAGGTATGCCTGTGGAACCATCCATTCCCCTGTAACGACCAGATCTACCAGTTCATCTCCATTCAAGTCCACAAGTTTCGCATCGGACAACAGACCGGGATTTAACAATTCGGGACAGAAAGTTTCCGTAATATCCCCAAAAGTGCCATCACCCAAATTCCTTAAGAGATAACTCCTGGGAGCGGTGGGAAAGCTACCGGGAATATACCGCCCCCCAACAAAGAGATCTGGAAATCTGTCATTGTCAATATCTCCTACCTGTACCGTGCTGCCACTGACCGGCATATTGGGCAACCCAGTCAAGCTTCGGGTATAATTTCCATTTCCGTCATTGATATAAAGGCGGTCTTGATAACCAGCGTCTCCTGAAGGAAAGTCGCTTCCTCCACTTACTACATATAGATCCAAATTCCCATTACCTGTCACATCGACAAAAGCGGCATCGGTATCCACTTGGGATTGGTCAACCTCAAAGGCGGGCTGTGCCGTCAGTCGAAAGGTCCCGTTGGCGAGCT
>JBBQXZ010000203.1:0-8741 GCA_038209145.1 Cytophagales bacterium
GCAATTTCCCCTTCATTCACCCAAATTTTCCCTTGCAGGTCTTCATGGTCCAAATCTACTCCGGAATCGATGACAGCAACCACTACGGTCTTTTTTGGAGATTTATTGCTTACGAACTCGTATGCTTTTTGGGCACCTGTGCCCATGATTCCGTCATCCATGGGATCCAAGAGAAACCAATCGTTGGGTGCCTTTAGACTGTCCGTTACATATCGAATTTCCAAGTGATTGTAAGCCGACACCTTGGCACCAAGCAGCATTGCTGCCAATAAAAAAATAGGAATTAGTATTCTTTTCATAATTCAGTTTGCGGTTAGTTCGCTTTCAACAAGTAGGAAAAATCCATTATTTTGGCGTAAAATTAAAACTTTTTTTTATTGAATGTACTATTTGTATTCTATAAGGCAACCTGTGGTGTTTATCCGTTAAAACTGGTAACCCAGCCTTACTTCGATATTTTCCGCAACATGCCCGTGAGCCTTTAATCCCACTCCAACTTTCAGGGAGTTTTTCAACAGGTAAGATAACGTATATCGTTGGTAAAATGATTTATCCGGTTCGTAGTTTTTTGGTTTATTAACATAAATACCCATCCGTTGACTGAAATCCACTTTTCCAAAAAGAAAATGGTGGGCGATATAAGGGGCATGGATAAACCCACTAAAATCACCGGCCGATACGGTCAGTGACCGGTCCCATTGGCTTTCCATGCCCAACCCAATTCCCTGAATGGTGCTTATGCGTTGATGGAAACCCAAAGAAAGCCCAACAAGCGGTAGGCGGCCCTTTCCCTGTGGATTTCCCTTTAGGGTCCCGAAAGCTTCGAGGTAATAGTGCCTGTTTTTTGCTGTTTTTTTCGCAGAATAACTGGGAAATAAAAATGGTTGGGGCGTATAGTTTATTCCCAGTCCAAGAGTTGGGTAGTTCATACCCCGGTTGGGTTGCCTTTGGCCTCCGTTGGATATATGGTTGTAATGGATGGATACATTCAGGGATAGATTTTCCTGCAGCCGCAACTGAAACCTGGGGCTGATTAGAATCAAAAAGCTTACCGGGGAAGAAAAGAAAGTATTGCCGGGATTGGTTTCCTTATCGTAGACCTTGGAAAGGTAGGAAACACCGAAACCCGATCGCAAACTTAACTGAAGTCCATTGGTTTTCCATAAGATAGGCTCAAATGTCCCAGACAAGGTTGTTGCACTTCCAAGTACTTCGGGATTGTTAAAGCTATGATAAGAAAGATTTAGACCCAGGTAGTGGAAACAATTACAGCTGTCCCAGTTTTTCTTTCCCAGCTCAACACGGCTATAGGAAAGATTCAAGCCTGCTGGGTTGCTTTGGGAAACAGCTTCCAGATCTGATGCATGTGGAATTATAAATCCATATTGTACTTCCAATCCAAACCGATGCCCGGCATCTTGTTGGGCATGAACGGAAAAGTTAAATACGAAATAAAGACATAAAGTGACATTAAGCTGTTTCAAATGCATTGAATTCGTTATACGATTTGCTAGATATCGCACCGAAATTTAAGATAAAAAGATTTATAGTAGCGATTTAAAAGCCTTAAATTTCAGTTTGCATAGCTAAAGTTCACTTCTATGCAGACTCATGAAGGGTCCCATAAAAAATAATTGACACTTTTAGTTGTAATTTATCAGTATCCCCACTTTATTTGCAACATCCTTTTACTTTTATGTGGTAGCGGGATTTATACAGAAGAGGTGAGAGACAGGCTCCACGACCCTCTGGCAACCTGGAAAAACCAAGGTGCCAATTCCTGCCGGGTAAGATATCCTTATCAGGAGATATAACATCTAGCCATGAATCTGTCAGACAACATCCTTCGATTTTCTTTCCAACTATTCGGTCAACGCATATTCCTATGTGCGCAGGTATTGAGTTCTGGCTATGTTTGTTGCCAACCATACCCATTGCCCGTCTTTACACGTACATTTCGTAAAACAATCTCACAAAAAATCTAAAAACCTAAACTAAAAAAAATGTCACAGAATTATCGTTTTGAAACCTTGCAACTCCATGCCGGTCAGGAGCCTGACCCTACTACCAATGCAAGGGCAGTTCCCATTTACCAGACTACTTCATATGTGTTCAATTCCGCAGATCACGGGGCAAATTTGTTCGCCCTGAAAGAGTTTGGGAATATTTATACGCGTATTATGAATCCCACCACGGATGTTTTTGAAAAACGGATGGCAGCACTCGAAGGTGGCGTGGCAGCGGTAGCAACTGCATCCGGGCAATCCGCCCAATTTTTGGCCTTAAACAATTTTTTGACTGTTGGAGACAATTTTGTTACCTCTCCATTTCTTTATGGAGGGTCATACAATCAATTCAAAGTCTCTTTCAAGCGAATTGGCATAGAGGCCAGGTTCGCCAAGAGCGACAAACCTGCCGATATTGAAGCCCAGATCAACGATAAGACCAAGGCTATTTACCTGGAAACGATCGGCAATCCTGAATTCAACGTCCCGGATTTTGAAGCCATTGCGGCCATCGCCAAAAAATATGACATTCCATTGGTCGTGGACAATACCTTCGGGGCGGGCGGCTTCCTTTGCCAGCCAATAAAGCACGGAGCCAATGTGGTGACCTCCTCAGCCACCAAGTGGATAGGGGGACATGGGACTTCTATCGGGGGAATTATCGTCGATGGTGGAAATTACAATTGGGGTAACGGCAAATTCCCGCAGTTTTCTGAACCTTCAGAAGGGTATCACGGCATGGTGTTTTCGGATGTTTTTGGAATCGACAATCCCTTGGGAATGCCGAATATTGCTTTTGCGATCCGTGTGCGTGTGGAAGGACTTAGGGATTTTGGACCGGCCATTAGCCCATTCAATTCATTTCTGCTTTTACAGGGATTGGAAACCCTTTCCCTCCGTGTTCAGCGGACAGTGGACAATGCAGTGGAAATTGCCAAGTGGTTGGAAAGTCATCCCCAGGTAAAGAAGGTCAATTACCCCGGCTTGGCTTCTAGTCCCTACCATGAATTGGGTAAAAAATACTTATCAAACGGGTTCGGGGGGGTGTTGAGCTTTGAGATAGAAGGAGAAAAAGAAACGGCTTCCCAGTTTATAAATAGCCTGAAGTTGATATCCCACCTGGCAAATGTAGGAGATGCCAAAACACTTATCATCCAGCCTGCAGCCACCACCCATCAGCAACTTTCTGATGAAGAACAGCTGGCATCCGGGGTGACGCCTACCTTGCTTCGGATTTCTCTCGGAATTGAGCATATTGATGATATAAAAGAAGACTTAAGTGCCGCCTTTGAAAGTTTGAAGTAATTTAAAATGAACCATCAGTCCCCTTTTTTATTCAGTGAAATGACCCGAGATATTTTCAGTTGCGAAGAAGGGCTGACATTGGAATCCGGCAAAAAGCTCACCCAGTATCAACTTGCCTATACTACCCAGGGTTATCTGGCACCTGCCAAGGACAATGTCGTCTGGATCATGCATGCCCTGACTGGCGATGCCAATCCACATGAATGGTGGTCAGGCCTGGTAGGGGAGGACAAATTCTTTGATCCTACCCGTCATTTCATTGTCTGTGCCAACCTGCTGGGTTCCTGCTATGGTTCCACCCAACCGCTGAGCAAGAATCCCGAGACAGGCGAGCCCTATTATTACGATTTCCCCGCATTGACTACCCGGGATATGGCGTTATCACTGGATAAATTGCGGGAGCATATGGGACTGACTTCCATCCATACCGTCATAGGAGGTTCCCTGGGAGGACAAGTTGCCCTCGAATGGGCCTACCTCCTTCAAGAACGATTAAAGCATGCTGTCATTCTGGCCTCCAACGCCAAGGCATCTCCGTGGATTATCGGATTTAATGAGGCACAGCGGATGGCGATAGCAGCAGATAGTACATGGGGCAAAAATCAGCCTGATGCGGGGGAAAAGGGCTTGGAAGCAGCCCGGGCGATCGGCATGCTGAGCTATAGACACCCGATGACGTTTGTTCAAAATCAGGGAGAAATCGAAGAAAAAACGGATGGCTTCAAAATCAGCAGCTACCTGAGGTATCAGGGAAAAAAGCTGGCAAACAGGTTCAATGCTTTCTCGTATTGGGTACTCAGCAAGGCCATGGACAGCCATGATGTGGGCAGGGGTCGTGGTGGTACGGTAAATGCCTTGACGGCTATTCCAAGTAAGGTGCTTTCTATCGGGGTGGATTCTGATGTCCTGTTTATTTGCGAGGAATCCAGGTATATCAGCCACCACGTTCCCAACGGCACCTATCGGGAGATCCACTCGATCTACGGTCATGACGCTTTTCTGATAGAATATGAGCAGCTGAACTATATCCTGAGATCATTTTATTTGGAAAATAATTCCTGAAGCACCAGTATCCAGGTAGGATTGAATTTTAACAAAAAGCGCAGAGTTCTCTGCGCTTTTTGTTTTAAGGAACCTACAACTTTTATTGGGTTTACATTTCTTTCTGGAATTATACCACTAAAATGACTGTTTGACAAAACAGGAATTAACTTTAATTTGCAAACCATGCCAATCAAACATACGTCAGGTTCCGGTTGGAATCTCCGACATACATATACTTCTCTTCCCGAAAAATTTTATAGTTTGCAGGCCCCCGTCCCGGTGAAGGACCCGAGTTGCATCCTGATCAATACATCCCTGGCAGATGAACTGGGACTTAACTTTGCCGCGATGGATGAAAAAGGACTTGCGCAGTTTTTTGCCGGAAATCTGCTTCCCGAAGGCAGTCAGCCCTTTGCGCAAGCCTATGCAGGGCATCAGTTTGGAAATTTTACCATGTTGGGGGATGGAAGAGCTATTATGGTGGGAGAGCAAGTGACACCGGACGGGAAAGTCATGGATATCCAATATAAAGGATCCGGAAGGACGGTATTTTCACGTGGAGGAGATGGACGATCTACCTTGAAGGCCATGCTTCGTGAGTACTTGATTTCAGAAGCCATGCACGCATTGGGAATCCCGAGTACCAGGTCACTTGCCGTGGTTTCAACGGGTGAACCCGTCTACAGGGAGCAAGTTAACACCGGATCTATATTGACCCGTGTCGCCCAAAGCCATATTCGGGTGGGAACCTTTGAATTTGCCCGTCAGTATTTGTCCGAGGAGGACTTGAAGGAGCTTTTGGATTATACGGTCGAAAGACATTATCCCGTCTGCCGGGATGCCGAAAATCCAGCACTGGAATTTTTCAAGGCTGTCATGAACCGACAGGCAGAATTGATTGCGAACTGGATGCGGGTAGGATTCATTCATGGTGTGATGAATACGGATAACATGAGCATCGCCGGAGAAAGTATTGATTTTGGCCCGTGTGCTTTTATAAATGCTTATGATCCCAAAACTGTATTCAGTTCAATCGATGCACAGGGAAGATATGCTTTTGGAAATCAGCCACAAATAGCCCACTGGAACCTGTCCTGTTTGGCCAGTGCTTTGATTCCGTTGTTTCATTCCGATAAGGAAACAGCCATTTCCATGGCACAGGAGTCCTTAAATACATTTCCCGCGTTGTATCAACGGGAATGGCTGCGGGTAATGCGAAATAAGCTTGGGCTTGTGGGAGAGGAAGCTGGGGACAAAGAATTGGTGGAGGATCTTTTAGACTTGACGCAAAAATTCAAAATGGATTATTCCAATACTTTTATTGCTTTGGGAAGCGATAATTTTTCCGGGACGCAGGGGATGGAATCTGCTGAATTCCAGGAATGGTACCTGCGATGGATCAAAAGAGCAGGAAGCAACGGTCAACCCCTTGAAACTGCCCAGGCAATCATGTCGGCATACAATCCGCGGTTTATTCCGCGCAATCACCTGGTAGAAGAAGCCCTGGAAAATGCCATTGCGGGGGATATGAATCATTTTAATACCTTATTGGGCCTGTTACAGGATCCATATACGTCAAAATCGGACTTTACCGACTACCAGATAGCCCCCGAGTTGGATTGGGAGGAAAACTACCGGACATTTTGTGGGACATAATGTGCCGAGGTATTGTACTGTTTGAGGGGATCAATGTTGGGACGGTGAACGTTGTAAATTTTCCAGAATATGAAGCCATTTTGACCTTTATAAATATTGAATCCTGAACTAGGTTTACTTTCAGTTGGGATAAAAAAAAGGGTGAAGAAATTTCCTTCACCCTTACCTTATTCACTTCAATTAAGCCTGTTAAGTTTCTATGGTTTTGGCAAATTCCGAAAGTATCTTTTCCACAGAGGATTTCAAGTTTTTGCTTTTTTGATCGGGCTTGTTAATCTCCCCAACTGCCGAAATACGCATCACTACTTTATCCTGCCTGGTATCGATAAAATCCACCACAAGTTCACCTAGATCGTATTTTTCGACCCGATAACCCCCCATGCCGGGACCCATCATCTGGGGATTATTCCACATCCAAGGATTCATACCGAAGCCATAGGGGTTCATGGGCATGCTGTTGATTTCCTTTTTACGGTCTGTGAGCACCGTATTATAGCGTACTAGTAAGTCCGGTTTCTCCGAGTTTTGCTCGAATCCAAACTTTTCCATGCCTTCGGTCAAGCTTTTCTGCAAGTTTTCTTCCAACACCGGAGAGTTGAAAGCCTCCGTATCATAAAACTGACTGATTACAAAGAATGTATTGAATGCCTCTGGGTTGGCCATTTCGTTCTTTTCCAAATATACCTTTACGGGATTACAGGCACCCAAAGCAATAGAGACTCCCAGCAAGCCAGCAATTAAGTTGTTTTTCATGTTTCTGGTTTTTTAATTTTAAGACGTAAGAGAACGTCAGTTTGTTGTAAGATGGGCTTCATCAATTCAATTTTTTATTAATTAATCGGATGATTTTTTGATAAACTGATCCGTCATATCTGAAATAAGCACCTTCCTGTGGTGAGACCCGGGCTTTGCCAGATTCAGTTTATTTGCCTGAATTTACAGGTAGGGTAGTTGGAGCAAAACTACGGAGGTAAACCCAAAAGATACATTTAGTCGGCCCTTTTTGCCAACCCGCATCGGTCTAACCCTACCTATCGGTTGTTTTTTCTGGGGGAAAGCAATAACTTTACCTACCCCAACCGGAGGTTTTAAAGCAAGTTTCACCGGAGGTTTTAAGGCATGTATCCAATAAAAAAAAGCTGTTTCGTAGATATCAATGCTGACCTGGGTGAGCAAACAGGCAACGATTCAGGAATAATGCCCTTTATTGGCAGTTGCAATATCGCCTGCGGTGGACATGCGGGGGATGTGGACAGCATTCGATTTGCTGTTGACCTCGCCCGGACCCATCAGGTAAAGATAGGTGCCCATCCTGGGTATCCGGACAGGGAGAATTTTGGCCGAAAGCACATGGATATTTCGAAAGAGGAACTATACAAAAGCCTACTTTGGCAGCTCCATCAGATTCAGAACTGTTTGAACGAACTCGGAGAACCCTTGAACCATATCAAGCTTCACGGCGCTTTGTACAATGAAACGGCGGTAGACGCTAATCTCTCAACATTTATTTTGGATCTGCTAACCCATCATTTTCCATATGCTTTAATATATGCCCCTTATGGATCGAAGCTGGCAATCTTGGGTGCCGCGGAGGGAGTTCCGCTGAAATATGAAGTTTTTGCGGACAGACGGTATCAAGATGACCTTACCTTGATGCCGAGATCTTCTCCAGAGGCGTGTATTGGGGATTGGGAAGAAATCCAAGCGCAGGTAGAAGAAATGGTCTATCGTCAACGGGTTAAGACAGTTAACGGCCACTGGCATCCTATTCGGGCAGATACGATCTGTGTGCATGGAGACCACCCCGAAGCCATAAGTACGGCCAAGAAGCTACATCAATTATTGTATGGTTCTGGATCTGCTGCTTTATGAAAAGTGAGTTCAAAATTTTTTGGTTATCACATAACCTGTTGGAAATTAGTTGGAAGGAAGGCATCAGTGAAGATACCCTGTTGAAAATGGTCTCGATAAAAGCGTATTTGTGGGAAGAATTGAGGTCTGAATTGCTGGAAATACGCATGGGATATCACCGGATGGCACTTAATTTTAAAGCCTCCAATTCCCAGTCCATGGATTTGAACCACATTTCCCAGTTGATAGAAAATGCGGAAACTACGGCAGCTCCAGCGAGAAAAAGATGGCATATTCCTGTCTGTTATTCGGCTGATGTGGCCAAAGACTTATTCCCACTTTCCAAATCCAAAGGGATCTCTGTGGAAGATCTCATACAAGAACACACGCAAAGGGAGTATGTTCTTTTCTTCTATGGGTTTTTACCCGGATTCATGTACTTGGGAGGACTGTCTGAGCGGCTTTATGCCCCTAGAAAGTCAGTTCCGGATCCCGTTGTCCAAGCAGGTTCTGTTGCTGTTGGGGGAAAGCAGACTGGGATATACCCCATGGACAGTCCCGGCGGTTGGCATGTGATTGGTAAGACTCCGATCCGCCTAAATGAATGGCTTCTGGAAAAAGTGCCGCCTTTCCTTCCGGGAGACCGGATCAGGTTTCGTCCCATTTCGTTGAATGACTATGACATACTCAAGCGGACCGCCGAATTAACGTTGGATCATGAAGTTTGGTAAGTGGCAAATAACCTTTATCAAGGCCGGGCCATTTACATCCGTGCAGGATGGCGGCAGATTTGGTCATGCTGATTTTGGGATTCCGACGGCTGGATTTATGGATGCCGCCTCAGCGGGAATTGCCAATTTGCTGCTTGGTAAACAGCCT